>NZ_RCVZ01000003.1:308429-468278 GCF_003668575.1 Falsibacillus albus
CCTGCCAGGTCCATAGCCAAGTCCCTGCAGCATTTCCTGTGCGTTTTTCACCTGCTCACCGTTCGTATCAGGCTTCAATGCATCCTCTACCTCAAGTGGGTGAGTAGAGAAGTAGCTCGGCTGCCGGACAGTGATATTTGGTTCGATCCCTTTATGGTGGATCCAGTTTCCATTCGGTGTCAGCCATTTGAACATCGTCAACTTGATGTTGCTGCCATCGCCCATCGAAACAGCTTGCTGAACGGTTCCCTTTCCGAATGTTTTTTCCCCGACGAGCGTATATCCTTCCGCTTCTTTCAAGGCGCCGGCCAATATTTCAGAAGCGGAAGCGCTGCCTTTATCGACAAGGACGACGATCGGATATGGCTTGCTTTTTTTCAAGGTGGAGAAGTAGCGAAGCTTTTCCCCGTTGCGCTGTTCAATTTGGACATAAGGCTTCGTATCCGTCACGAATTGCTTGAGGATCGCCTCAACACTGGAAAGTAGACCCCCTGGATTTCCGCGCACATCAATGATCAAACCGTGGATTTTTTTCTTTTCAAGATTTTTTAAGGAGGCAATGAAATCCTCTGCGGTATGTTCTGAGAAAGATGTAATATCTATATACCCGATTGATTTTCCTGCTTCCTTTTTCAAATTGGAATGAACGGTTTCAACCGGTATTTCTTCTCTTTTCACTTCCACTTTCAATGGCTGAGCCAAGCCGCTGCGGACCACTTCCAATGAAACACTGGTCCCCTTTTTCCCCCTTATTTTTGAGGTGGCTTCATATAAGTCCAGCCCCTCCACCGACTCTCCGTTCACTTTGATGATTTGGTCCTTGGGCTTCAATCCTGCTTTTTCTGCCGGTGAATTTTTAAACGGGGACATGATGAGCAGCTTTCCGTCCTCCACCGTGATTTCCGCTCCGATCCCTTCAAAGGAAGAAGACAAGGAATCGTTGAACTGTGCAGCCGTTTTCGCATCCATATAAACCGAATAGGGGTCTTTCAACGTGTCGATCATCCCTTGGATCGCGCCTTCCATCAGCTGATCCGGATTGACAGCTTGAACATACCTATCCATGATCAGATTGTAGGCCTTTTCTACCTTTGCCCACTCCGCTGTCGATGGATGCGCCCCCCCTTCATTCACTCCACTCTGCTTTTTTTCTGCAGTATTCGGGGGTCCCGCTTTTTCATACCCTGCCCACTTCAGTCCCCCATATGCTCCGCCGGCTCCTATAAGCAGGCAAACGATCATGGTTAATACAAGCCATTTTCGATTCATGCTGTTCCTCCTTCACCCATATCGGTCGTTTAGTAAGGCTGTTTTAAAAAGATTCTGTTCGACTTCTTAACAGAGACTTCCGAAATAGCCATCAGTAAAGTGTCAAAAAAACATCGCACGTGCTCCGGGTGCGATGTTGTTGTTACTTCACTATATGATTGGGTTGGACGAGTTATGAATCGATGTTGGCAAGAAGTTCATGACATCGACTGCTCAAGGGCAGTTTCAAACTGGTGGATGATATCCTCCGAATCTTCTATCCCCACAGAAATCCGAACGACCCTTTCGTTGATTCCCAGCTTTTCAAGTGCTTCAGGCGAGAGGGCGCGATGCGATGTGCCTAACGGATAGGATACTGTCGTTTCGACACCTGCAAGGGAAGGCACGATTTTGACCCAGCCAAGCGACTTGAAGAAGCGATGGTGATCGGCCGAGCCTGAAAGCTCGACGGTGACGACCGCTCCCTTGCCTTTAGGAGAGACAGCCTCTGGGTAATACACCGTTTGGATGCCGCGGTGCTCCTTCAGGGCGGATGCCAATCTTTCTGCATTGTGCGACTGGCGCTCCATCCTCAAGGCAAGCGTTTTGATGCCGCGGCATGTCAGCCAAGCCTCGAACGGACTTAAGTTCGACCCAAGATTCACGATCTTTCCCCTTGCTTTTTGGACAAGATCTTCATCCCCGGTCAGCACCCCGGATGAGACGTCGCTATGGCCACCCAAATATTTCGTAGCGCTGTGGACGACAAGATTGACCCCTTCCTTATACGGCTGAAGAAGGAGTGGCGTCGCGAAAGTATTGTCGATCATCGTCTTGATGCCTTTTTCCTGACCAATCTTTACAAGAGCCTGGATGTTTTCCACCCGGAGGAAAGGATTGGAGATGCTTTCAGAAAATAATAGCTTTGTATTTTCCTTGATTGCTGAGCGGATTTCCTCTTCATGTTCAAATGAAACAAAGGTCGTCTCGATGCCGAGCTCCTTTAGTTCATGATTCAATATATGAAAAGTCCCCCCGTAAACATCATCTGCCGCGACAATATGATCGCCGCTCTTCACGACCGATAGAAAACCTGCCAAAATCGCCGATAACCCTGATGACGAAGCAACACCTGCCGGAGCTTCCTCCAACTTGGCGACTGCCATTCCCAATTCATCCGTATTCGGATTGCCCGTCCTCGTATACAGATAAGATGAATCTCCATCGTAAAAGCCTTCCAGCTCTTCCAAGGAATCGAACGAAAACACGGACGTTTGATAAATCGGCGTCGACTTACTCTTGATTGCTTCCCTGCTCTTCAACGAACTATGTACGGACTTCGTAAAAAAATCCATCTATTCATCACCCCTGTACTTTGGTGCCTGTCACTTAAGTGCACGGCTGATTCCATTATACAGGTTATTGTTGATTTGTCAGAAGCTTCTGCATCATTTCTTCGTCCATCGGTCCGACAATTTTTTCCTGGATGATGCCTTTTTCGTCCAGAATATAAGAAGTCGGGATGGCAAAGGCACCGTATTCCTTCCCGATTTCCCCTTTTGCATCTAGGAGGACAGGAAATGGCATATGATAATCTTTCACAAAGCTTTTGACCTTATCCTGGCCTTTATCGAGACTTGTCAAGTTGACGGCTACGATTTGAAAGTTCAACTTCTCTGCCTTTTCATTATAAAATTTGACCATATGTGGAATTTCCGCTTGGCATGGCGGACACCAGGTCGCCCAGAAATTCAGGATGACTTTCTTTCCTTTAAAGTCAGACAGATTGGCGAATTTCCCATCGATCGTCTGCAACCGAAAATCCGGAGCTTTACTTCCTTTTTTCAATCCTCCTGAATCTCCTGTGTCAGCCGATCCTTGTCCATCAGCCAATTCGATTCCCTGCTCATTCGAGTTCCTTTTTTGGGAAGTCTTATCGATCAGGTTGAAAACCAAAATTCCCATCAGGAGCCCGACGACCAAAAGGGAGAAAATTCGTTTGTTCACTCTGTTGACCTCCTTTTCCAATAAAATATGAGCATTAACAAATAAAGCAGCAAATAACTAAATAAGCTTGGTGTCAGCAATGCCCCCTTGTTAGAATCAATGAATCCTTGGAACAGAAGAAAGAGCGTTTGCAGCTGCAAGATAAATGAATGATTCTTCTCTTTTTTGGCTTTAATCATGAAAGTCACCAGCAAGGCGTTCCCGGCAAGCTGGACACACATCGGAATGAGATCGAATCCGTTGAGGGCTTGTACAAGCAACTCAAATGAGGCTCCTTGAAAGACCCAGGCAATACCGAGAGCGTCAACTTCATGATCAATCCTTATCTTTTTAAGCAAATAAAGCATTCCAACGGCTATTCCGAGAAAGAATCCTTTCGTACCCCCATTAAAGTAGAGAATGGACATCGGATGGGAAACTGAAATACTGAACTCGAATAAAACGATGCTCAACTTCCACACAACAAAGCAAAGAAATAAGGCATTGCTATACAGATCGGCGATTTTTTTCTCCTTTAGGAGATAAAGCACAACGATTGTCATAAAACTTGAAGCTGCAATCGCTACCCATGAAGCAGGGAAGGAAAAAGCTCCAATATGGTACCAAGTCAATAACATCACCTGTCTATAAAAATTTTATCGATAATTGTACATCCGCACTGTCTGTTATCGTTTGAAGCATTCCACAATTGGAAAGCACCAGCTTTTCCAATTGGGTTATTTGTTCATTTGTGAAATCCTTGGATGAACAGTTTACGGAAAAATCGAGTACAAGCCTTTTTATACGATTGGAGCGGTCGGCATCACGATCGACATCTGCAGCTATCGTGATTTCCCCAAATTCCACCCGTTTCTTTTCAAGAATTTTCTTCAAAACATGGCTGCTGCATCCGGCCATGGCTGAAACAAACATTTCTAACGGCCTGAACCCTTTCGCATTATCTGGCGAAACACGAAGTTCCCCGAAAGGCAGATCCGCTGCCAAGTAATCCGTCAATGTGAAATTCATCTCATACAACTCCTTTTTGACATCATCATAGATAGGAATTGTTAAGATTGTATTAAGCAGAGAGAAAATATCCACATTTTACACGATGACAAATTTATAGCCAATCCCACGGACCGTTTCAATCATATCTTTTTTTGTACATTCATTGATCTTTTTTCGTAAATGGCGGACATGAACATCTATCGTCCGTTCTGTCACATGCCGTTCATTATTCGTATAGAGGGCATCGAGCATCTGCCTTCTTGTCAGTACCTGCCCTGGATGAATCATGAACAAGTGCAAAATTTTATATTCAAATGCCGTTGCTTTAATAACAGTTCCCTCAAAGGCAACTTCTCCCTTTTGAGGTTTAAGCACCAAGCCGTTGACACTGATTTTCTGGCAGCGATCAGCCGTCCTCCTCAGAACCGTTTCCACCCTGATGACCAGCTCGCGTGGACTGAAGGGCTTGGTCATATAATCGTCGGCCCCGAGCTTCAGGCCGCCAATTTTATCCTGCTCATCAATTTTTCCTGTGACAATGATAATCGGTACATTGCTTTTTAGATCTTTCCGGATCCATTTGCACACCTCTTCACCAGTGATGAAAGGGAGGATCAAGTCCAAGATCACAAAGCAGGGATCATACTTCAAGAAAAGCTCCTTCCCCTCTTTTCCATTTTCCGCCTCAATGACTTCGTACCCTTCCTTGTGCAAATACGATTTGATCAGCTCGCGAATGTTGAAATCTTCTTCAATGACAAGGATCGTCTTCGATTTAATTACGGGAATCTCCAAAACATCACCCACTCATAAAAATTGGTCCTCTTTGCAGAGAACCATTTAAAGACTATTTTCGTAAACGCTGCAGCTAAATTGCACGTGAAATTCCGCTTTAATCAACCTCAAAGTGTGAAGTGAACTGCCTTGAGAGTACAGCCTTTCGAAAAAAGTTATGCTTCCTTCTTTGCTGCGACGATGTAATAAACACCTTGGTTAAAGTAGCCGACTTCGGTTTGGAAGCCTTTTTCATCGAGAAGATCTGCCATCCTGCCAGAAGAAATCCGTTCATGGAGCGGTGGCCCCATTTCCATTTCGATTGCTTCCCAATCGAGAATGAGCCATTTTCCATTTGGTTTAAGAGCCTTATGAAGGTCCGACATTACTTTCTCAAGCTCAGGCACTTCATGGAGAACAAAGGCTGAAACGATTTTGTCCATAGAATGATGATCCAAACCTGCTTTTTCAAGGGACGCCTGGACCAAAGTGACATTCCCAACATTTGCTTCCATGGCGCGCTTCTCCAGCAACTCCAGCATTTCGGCCTGAAGATCGACGGCTACAACGTTCGTGTTCACTTTCTGCGCAATCGGCAATGTCAAATAGCCGTTGCCGCAGCCTAAATCAGATACGATATCTTCTTTGTTTACATCCAAGAGTTGGAGAACACGATCGATTGGAATTAATTCCTGTCTTTTGGGATCAAGAAGTTTCTCTGCTTTTTGATAATTGAATACTTTACCCCCCATTACATATCAGCTCCTTTTATATACCACCTTAGGTATATCATTTTTAATGATCTTCGTCTACAAATCAGCTTAGGAACACGGGGGCAAAAAGTTGATATCCGCTGTAGGATCCTCGTTTTCTGTGGGGAGGACGGTGGACACTCCCGGGTCTCGCACCTTCAGCTTCGATCAACTTCATGCTTCCACTTGTCACTGAAAGTGCACAAGGCTTTGGGATCCGACCGTTTGTTTTTTGTGGACAGGTAATCGGATTTCGACCGTTGTTCCTTTGTTCAGCTCACTTTTGATTTGGATAGTGCCATTATGTTCTTTAATGATTCGAAAGCTGACCATCAACCCCAGCCCTGTCCCTTTTTCCTTATTGCTATAGAACGGTTCTCCCAGTCTGTCAATCCGTTCTTTGCTGATGCCGATTCCCGTATCCTTGACCGAAATGACCAGTTCCCCTTTATCATGAAAAGTCGTAATTTGGATGGTTCCGCCGTCTGGCATTGCATCGATGCTATTTTTCAGCAGATTGATAAATACTTGTTTGATTTGATTTGAATCACACAGAACCCGTGGATTCGATGCATATTCGTAGAATTCGATGTCGACATTTTTCAATAGTGCTTCCGATTCGATGATTTTGCCTAAAGTCCCAAGGAGCACATGCATATCCGTTTCTTTGAGCTCAACGGCTTGTGGTTTTGCCAATGTAAGAAATTCTTTAATGATCTCCTCCAATCGGTCGAATTCATCCAGGATGACGTCAAAGTATTCATCTTTTACCAAGCCCTGTTGAAAAAGCTGTACGAATCCTTTGATCGAAGTAATCGGATTCCTGATCTCATGGGCGACCCCTGCTGCAAGCTCCCCTACGACCGATAGCTTCTCCGATTTCCACAGCAGCTCCTCTGCACGACGTTTATCGGTGATGTCCCTCGAAACCGTCACGATATTGATCAGTTCTTCATTCTCATCCAGAATCGGGATGCCCGTCGCTTCGATCAATAGCCAATTCCCCGCAGGATGATGGTAATGATATTCCGCTTGCCTCGATTCCTTCGCTTGAATGATTTCATTAAAGGTATTGATTACATTGTCCATGTCACCAGGATGCACGCGGTCGAAAGCGCACTCGCCTTCCATTTCACCCGGTGAGATTCCCAATACGACTTCATGGGATGGTGAAGCATAGACAATTTTTCCGCTGCCGTCCACCATAGCAATCATATCCGTCATATTTTCAGCAATTAAACGATATTTTTCTTCACTTTTAATCAGTGCCTTCTCAATGTTCTTCCGTTCAGTAATATCTACGCAGGAAGCGATGACTTCAACCACTTTTCCATTCCGCCATATGGGGCTCAGTGCAGCAAAATAGTTTACCCCATTGACCTCACCTTCATATGTGACATCTTCTTCCCCTTGCCAAGCCCTTTCATAAGGCTCTAGTTTCTCCTGAGTCATTTGATGGGGCATAAAATCATAGAGTTCCTTTCCAATGACCATTTCTGGTGTAAGTCCCAGCCGATATAGCAGCTCTCCATCACATAATGTATGAAGGAACCTTCCATTTTCCTTTTTGAATTTGAATGTCATGCCCTGCTGCATCCTTACTGTTTCCTGCAGTTCCAGCCTAGCAAGGCGCAATGTTTCTTCATACCATTTTCGTTCATTGAGGTCCTGGGATAGTCCTTTATCAATCATTTTCTGTTCAATTTCGCAGGTCTTCAGGATCCAATCGTCCCCGGACATAGGCCCACTGAAAAAATAACCTTGTCCGCAGTCGCAAAGATGCTGCTGCAAAAACAATAGCTGTTCCCTTGATTCGATCCCTTCAGCAATCACCTGCAGGCCAAGATTATGGGCCATTGAAATAATCGTCTTCACGATCGTTTCATTTCGTGGATTTGTTTGAAGGTCTCGTACAAACGATCGATCGATTTTAAGCGAATCTACCGGCAGCTCCTTTAAATAATTCAGGGAGCTGAAGCCTGTCCCGAAATCATCCACACTGATCAAAATACCCAATTCCTTTAGCTCTTTGAGGACCTTCACAGCCCGATTCATGCAGGAAGTCATGCTCTCCGTAATTTCCATTTCAAGGAATTTCGGTTCAAGTCCTGACTCCTTCAATGCTTCCTTGACCATTTCGACTATTTTCGTCTGAGAAAATTGTCGAGCAGAAATATTGATGGAAATGACGATATGCGAATACCCCTGATCATGCCAAGCCTTGTTCGCTTGACAGGCATTGTCGAGCACCCACTTTCCGATCGGCAAAATTAAGCCGGTTTCTTCAGCAATCGAGATGAAGCTTGCGGGATGAAGCAATCCTAGTTTTGGATGATTCCAGCGGACCAAAGCTTCCACACCTTCGATTTTTCTTGATTTGAGATTGATCTTAGGCTGGTAATGCAAGACGAATTCATTTCTTTCTACCGCCTTATGTAAATCCATTTCCAATTTCATCGGATTTAGATATTCATTCTTTTCTATAGCGGAATAATAACGATACGTATTTTTCCCTTCCTTCTTGGCATGATGCATCGCAAAATCAGCATGCTTCAAAAGAGCTTCAACCGTATCTCCATCCTCCGGATATGTGCTGATCCCAATGGAGGGAGACGTGTATACATCATATTCCTCCACCTTAAAAGGTTTGTTCAGCGCTTCCATTAATTTTTGGGCCATCGCTGAGATTCCAGCTCGATCACTATCCATCAACATCACCACAAATTCATCGCCGCCAAGCCTGAAGACTTGATCGTTTTCTGATAGGCATTTTTTTAACCTTTCGGATACATGCAGCAGCAGCAAATCACCGATACTATGCCCCATCGTATCATTGATGACCTTGAATCGATCCAAATCGATGCTGCATATGGTCATCTTTGCCTGTTCGTCTTGCTTGAGGATCTGCAGCATCAGTTTCACAAGCATTCGACGGTTGGGGAGGCCGGTCAAAGAATCATGAAAAGCCATATGAGCGATATAATGTTCTGCTTCCTTCTGCTCGGTAATATCCTTGCCAATTCCATAAATGCCAATAATCTGTCCATCGACAACAATAGGCAAGCTGGTCACATCCAGTATGACTTCCTGTCCATTTTTCCCAATGATGACTGCTTCTAATTGATCTACCTTCCCATTAAGCGAATTTTTAAAAGCCTGGACACACCGATCAATGCATTCTTCCTTAATGACTTCAGTGAACGATTTCGCCAGCAGCTCTTCTCTCGAAAACCCGGAAATCGTTTCACAAGCATTATTTACACTTGTAAATGTTCCATTAATATCGATTGAATAGACGGCATCTGTATTGTATTCGAACAATGATTTATACTTTTGTTTATTTTCCACTAATGTTTTTTGCAGCTGCATCTTTTCCGTTATATCCCTTGCAATGATTAGATAGGCACGATCATCGGCATAATCAATTTGGGCAATGGTTCCCTCGATGAAGAGCTCCCTTCCGCTAAGTGCAGTGATATTCATATCGAATTGAACTTTATCACTCTTGCCGGAGACTTTTTCTTTAAGAGATTTAAATTTTTGATAATCTTTCGGGTGGGTGAAGTCGCTCAATGACTTGTGCAAAACTTCCTCCATAATCGACGCACCCAAACCCGCCACTGCTGCAGGGTTTGCATACACAAGCTTCCCATGTTGATAAACCACAATGGCATTCGGCGTTAAATCTGCTAAACTTCCTGAATGATGCGGGGGATTCGCTCCCAATTTCTCATGAAAGGATAGATTGATCGAGTTCCGTCCTGAATGGGTGGAACGATAAATGAATAGAACTATCAACGTGCCAATCACAAAACAAACCGCGATCGCCAATGTAAGGAGCATCGGATCTAAATGTTGAAAAAACATCCCCTGCATGTGCTTCACACCTTTTGTAAAAGTTATGTTTTCGTTGTGGTTAAAGGACTCTCCTTAATCATAATATCGACGAACATAATTCTATTTTATAGCAAATTGAAAGGTTTATCATATAAAAAATCAGATTTTTCCAATAAATATCATTTCAATCAGAACTGGCTCGTATTTTATGGAGCTCTATTGAAGTTTTTTTAACGTGTGTTTTGACTGGCATCCATGCTCAAGAATAAGATGGTTACATAATGGTTTTTTAAAATTGTTTTTCTTATTATGATTTGATGTTGATTGTAACGGAAGGTGCGAGACTCCTGAGGGAACAGCGGGCCAGGTGAGACCCCGCAGCGAAGCGGGGAGGAATTAGGCGGATGTTCGATTAAGTTCGGCACGTCCTCGAAAAATGCCAGGCATTTTTCTTCGTGCGACTGTCGCTGTCGAAGATTTCCCTGTCCTGTGCCAACATCGAACGACCTCACTTCGTGTGAGGCCCCTCGGAAAGCGAGCATCCTGCAGTGGAAATCAACTATACTCTATTTTTGAGTAACATCGAACCTAACAAAAAGAGCCTAAAAAGACCGCAGTGCAACCCGAAATACTTCGAGTTCTCTACGGTCTTTGCTGTTACGCTATTAAAACAGTTAATTATAAAGAATCTTTTCTTTTATGAATTTGCCAATGCCTTTCAGCCATGTCGTTCTGGATGCGGTTTGAAACCGGTAGCTTTTATTGCGAACCTCTTCCATTGTAGTGGCAATGGATTGATAGATTCCCTCTTGGGACTCAATTTCTTTCGTGGCATGATACAGCTCAACATCCTTGGCATAACGCTCCAATTTCTGCGAATCGTCTAGAATATTCAACAGCTGCTCTTCGATCGGAACATCCTTCTCCAATGGAAACACTAATCCATTTCCTTTTAAATACTCCAAATTGATGGTTTCCTGCCCTGGCAGCGAGGAGTAGACAAATGTCGGAATGCTTTTATACAGGACCTCACTCATCGTCACTCCTCCGGGCTTTGTGATGATGGCATCCGCTTGATCATACAAGTCATTCATTTCAGAGCGAGAAGAAATATACGTCAAAGGCTTTACATGCGGAAGGTTCAATGCTTTTAATTCTTCATAAAGTCTATTATTGCTGCCGCAAAGCACCTGATAAGTTATGGAATCTTCAGTTTCAGGGATCAGGCTGACGATATCCCCAAGCCCACTGCTTCCTCCTGCAACAAGCACCTGCTTCTTCGGTCCATCCGCTTTGCACTGTCCTTTTGTAAATGCTTCATGAATGGGAATTCCGGTTACCTTTACCCGGCTCGGGTCAATCGCATATTGATCTATGAATTCGCCCTTCACTTCAGCTGTAGGTACGAAATGCAGATCGATGCCTTCTTTCCCCCAGAAATGATTGACAAAGAAGTCTGTATAAACATTGACTGCAGGGATATGACAGCGGCCATACATTTTCAATCGGCTTACCAAATAAGAGGAGAATGCCTGGGTGCAGACAATGAGATCAGGCTTTTCCTCTTCCAGCATCCTCTCCATTTTTCGTAAAAAGTAAAACTCCAGCGTTTTTTTGGGCTTGTCTTTCTTATCTTCTGAATAGCCGGCTTTTTTATAAATCCATTCATATGCCTTTGGAAAATCATTGATCCAGGTCAAATATCCCTTTGTGACAAGATCGCCAAAGCCCTGATTGATATAGGAAAAGAATTCGATTTTTTTATATTCAACGGACGGATTCCGCTTTTTTAATAAATTCATCATTGTATCAGATACTTGGTGATGACCGGACTGCATCTGAAATAATGGTAGAAATAAGACTTTTTTCATTTCACCATCTCCTGTCATTCCCCACTTGCCATTGGGAATGTATTGTCTATATCGCTCTTTTACATCCATTCTGAATGAAAGGCTGATCGTAACTTTACTATATTATCCATTTTAACATACTCTCTATATTGAAAAACCATTACACTTTATTGACGAATGAAAAAGAAAAAAGGTTCACATTCTTAGCGATTTATTTAAGCAAAAGTAGGCTCATTCCTCATTCTACTATGATTTTTAACTGATTTGGGTTAAGAGAATATGAAAATCAGATTAAAATAATATGAAGAATGATTCCTCCCTGCTTCTAAACCCTATCCTATGAATATTTTTATCCATTAAATCTCAAACTAAACTTCATCAATTTCCACACATTCATTTGATTTCCCCCTATCATAATCGGGTATGTAAGAAATGTAAACAGGGTGACAGGCACCATCCAGAAAATGGATGGTGCCTGTCACCCTGATAATGGAGGTGTTCAAACATGGAAGGTTCAACGATCAAGGCTTTTATTTTTGATGCGTATGGGACATTGTTCGATGTTCATTCGGTTGTTGAGAAATGCAATGAATTCTTCCCCGGCAAGGGCGAAGCGATCAGTCAAACCTGGAGGAGGAAGCAGCTTGAATACTCATTCCTGAGACAACTGATGGGCAATTATGAAACATTTATGACAATTACAAAGAGTGCATTAAAATATGCATGTGCCGAGCAGGGAGCAGAATGGAGCGAACAAACGGAGCAGGCATTGATGAAAGAATATTTGAAGCTCACTCATTATCCTGAGATAGAGGATGTCCTTTCCCGGTTAAAAGACCGTAAATTGGCCATATTCTCCAATGGTTCGCATGATATGCTCGATCCACTAGTCGAACAATCCGGACTGGGCCCTCTCTTGGATGAAGTCATCAGCATCGATGATGTGAAGCAGTATAAGCCTACCACCGCTTCCTATATGCATGCGATAAAGAAGTTGAACGTCAAACGGGACGAGGTATTGTTGATGTCATCGAACGGATGGGATATTTCCGGGGCGAAAAACTTCGGTTTCCATACAGCATGGATCAATAGAAATGGCCTGCCGGTAGAAGAATTGAACCTTGTGCCTGACAGCATCTATTCAGATTTAAACGGAATCTTGGAGTGGAAGTAAGAGATATAACGAACGGCCCCTTCTAAAGAAGGGGCCGTTCGTTATTGGCAACTGCTACAGATCGCCTGCCAAGCGAAAGCCGCTGAATTGCCAGCGTTTTTCCGGCTGGAAGAAATTGCGGTAGGTGGCTCTCATATGCGACATGGGGGTTGCACACGAACCACCTTTCAGTACCATTTGATTGCACATGAACTTCGCATTATATTCGCCGAGAGCACCTTCCAGAGGCTTGCTCCCCGGATATGGGGAATAGGCGCTCGAAGTCCATTCCCACACATCGCCATAAACTTTATTAAACGGTCCATGAATGGAAATGTCCTCCCAGGTTGGATGCATCATTTCTTTTTCTAAAAAGTTCCCGTCGACTTTTACCAGCTCAAAGGCATGCTCCCACTCCGCTTCAGTCGGCAGCCGTTTGCCTGCCCATCTTGCAAATGCGTCTGCTTCATAAAAGCTGACATGGCAGACAGGTTCATATTTTTCCACTTTCCGCTCACCGGTCAATGTAAAATAATGCCACTCGTCGCCATGCTTCTTCCAATAAAGCGGTGCATTCCAGCCTTCTTTTTGTACGTGCTCCCATCCTTCAGACAGCCAGAGTTCTGGCCGTTCATACCCTCCATCTGCAATGAACTCCATAAATTCAACATTCATGACGGGATGTGAAGATAGGGTATAAGGGTTCAGCCAAACTTTATGGCGCGGCCCTTCATTGTCAAAAGCAAAGACATCTCCAGAATGTCCGATCTCCACAAGCCCCCCTTCCATTTCCACTGTGGTCGATTCTTGATAAGGGATCGTTTCAGTCTCGTCTTTCTCTTTATCTTTATCTTTTATAAATGTTGGCAGAATCGGATTCTGCGAGAAATTAAATTTGATATCTGTCAATAACAGCTCCTGATGCTGCTGCTCGTGATTCAGGCCGATTTCGATCAAGTCTTTAAGATCCGTATGCTCTTCGGGATTCATTTGTCCGATGAGCTTTTGCATATGTTCATCGACATGGTGGCGGTAGGAAATGACCTCTTTCACGGTCGGACGCGCAAGATTCCCCCTTGAATGACGGGGATGGAAAGCGCCGACAGTTTCATAATAAGAATTGAATAAGTAGTCGAAATGAGGATTCAGCTCTTTATACTGAGATAAATATGATTTCAAGATGAATTTTTCAAAAAACCATGTGGTATGGGCAAGATGCCATTTCGGAGGGCTGGCATCAGGCGAGGCCTGTACCATGTAGTCCTCAGTTTCAAGCGGGTAAACGATCTTTTCGGTTAAGGATCTGATATTCTTGTATCTTTCCGCTATGCTGCTTACTTTATCTTGAACACTCATTGTTTTCCTCCTTCATCTTTTGTCCTTGCTTATTTTGTAAAATTTGCTGATATTAATAGAATGGTGTGCTATGGTGATTTCCGCTGCAGGATGCTCGCTTTCCGAGGGGGGGCCGTGAGCCTCCCCGCTTCGCTGCGGGGTCTCACCTGGCCCGCTGTTCCCTCCGGAGTATCGCACCTTCCGCTACAATCAACCCCAATAGTGAATTATTTTAAAAAAATGTGAAAAATATTACCTTTGAGAAAGCAGGCTTAGTTCTACTAAAGAACAAACATCACACGCATTTCTCCTTGATAAGTAAATAGCCTGAATGAAGAGCTTTTAAACCTGCCAACATCTCTCAGCAATTTTGATTTAGGCTCTATTAACACCGTCGCTTTTCATAATAGTTATGCAATGGTGATTTTTTGTATAGAGAAACTGTTAAAAAACAAATTTTTTGAAGAAAATGTTGTTTAGGAAAGTAAAAATTAAGGCTGATTATTCATATCCAGTATTCAAATTAAGCTTTATCAATCAAACCTTTCATTTTCTCCATCATTGATCACACTTTCTCCATCACATATTGGATTTTCTCAATCACAAATCCTGGTTTCTCCATCAGAGCCAACAATTTCTCAATCACTCAAATAAATAGTGGCTTAAATCCCACTTATCGTTTTCCAAAAACAAACAAAAAAACTGCCCTGATGTGCTTGTTCAGCACCATCCAGGACAGTTTTATTCAATACTCTTCAAGCGGCCGATCATAGCGGCCGAACCAGTCATATCTATTTTTAGAAACCCACATGTACAACGGACTGAATAAGGTATTCATGAAAGGGAGATAGAGCAGGAGGCTGATCGGAAATGTCAGCGGCAAAGCTTTTAATATCCGCCTTACTGTCTGAAATCCTGCCAAAACATGACCATCCGCCGTCACCATATGAATTTCATCGTAGAGATCTCGCCCTTGATCCTTCAAATAAGCATAGCTAGTATTTTCAATGGACTGCACAGGGATCCATTCAATGCGGTTACCCCAGTCCAGCTTCATCAAAATCTTTTTTGCATTGGAGCATAACGGACATTGTGCATCGAAAAATACTTTATGGCGTTTCATGTTTGTTCCACCTTTCAAGCAAAGAGTTGTCACTGTTTTCATTCCCTCTGCCGGGAGGTGCTTAAACTTCCTGCCTTACACGTAGGTCAAGGATTCCAAAATTTCATTCAAGCTTAGTTCGGCACATGCCATCGATGTGTCGGCAACGCCATAGTATAGCTTGACGATATCCCCTTCGACGATGGCGCCGCATGAAAATACGACATTGCCAAAGAATCCTTCGACTTCATAATCAGCTTCAGGCGCCAAGATCGGCTGGTCTGATCGTGCAATGACCTGCGATGGGTCTTCGAGGTCCAACAATACTGCACCCATGCAGTATCGGTCTTCTTTTGATGCACCATGATACAGCTCCAGCCATCCCTTTTCCGTTTTGATTGGAACGGCGCCTCCGCCCATGCGTCCGTTATCCCACATGCCTTCACGCAAGCCGAGCAAATATTTATGATTTCCCCAGTGGAGGAGATTAGTCGATTCAGCGATCCACATTTCAGGCTTGCCTGCACTTTTTGGAACAGGACGATGAAGTGCATAATAGAGCCCATTAATTTTTTCTGGAAAAATAAGTACGTCCTTATTTTCTGGAGCAAAGATCATACCATGGTGCTCGATTTCCACAAAATCTTTTGTGGAAACAAGCGACTCTCCGACACCCACGGGGGAGACGGCGCTGAAATAGATGTAATATGTATCATCGATTTTCGTGATTCGCGGGTCTTCAATCCCGTAAGTTTCCAATTCATTTGAAGGGTAGACGAATGGCTCATCGTCAATGGTGAAATGATGGCCATCCTTGCTCCTGGCAATCCTTAAATAAGATAAAGAAGTCAAAAAAGCAAAGCTTTGAGAATCATCATGCCTCCTGATGACGCGGGGATCGGCAAAATCATATAGTGGATCATCCGAACGCAATTCGATGATTTCCAATTCATTCGTTTCCGGATTATAGACCGGAGCTTTCACAATACCGGGATCATCGCTGATCGGGCGTTCCGCTACCCGAAGAAGCATGATCGTCTCATCGTTATATTGTTCAATCCCCGCGTTAAAGGCCCCAATCACCTCAAAATCCTCTCTGTGGGGCTTCACATCCATCGGGGTGACAAGCGGGTTTTCTTCATATCTATATACATTCATGTTGCACCTCTCCTTTATCTGCATATTTTTAAGCTTCATACTCGAGGAACGGATCCGGAATGGTTATTTTTTGCGCTCCCGCATCACTGATCCCTGCATAAAGATCGGCCGTTCCATCCTCTTTCCGGACAAGGCCGCCGCTGAATAC
This sequence comes from Falsibacillus albus, assembly GCF_003668575.1. Classification (NCBI taxonomy): domain Bacteria; kingdom Bacillati; phylum Bacillota; class Bacilli; order Caryophanales; family Bacillaceae; genus Falsibacillus; species Falsibacillus albus. Next base: position 324,784 of record NZ_RCVZ01000003.1, read on the forward strand.
AACATCGACCAAGTCCGGCCGCTTCGCTGGTCCTTGCAGGAACAGTTTTCTGGCTGCTATCAACTTAATATCGGATATAGCACCTGCAGCAGGATCCAAGGCAAACGCCATCGGATAATAATGCCTGTCCCCTGCATCTTCAAAGGAAGCGATATGCCCCAACACCCCGATGAGACCGTTGGACAGCAAGTGTGCTTCATTGGCACCGCCCCACTCCTCTTCAACAAACTGTCCTTTCAGCAGCGGGGCTTCTTCGATACGTTCAATGGACAACTCGTCCATTGATTCAATATTCGTAAAGCCGATTTTTCCTCTGCCTCCTTTTTCACCTTGGGGACGTGTCAGGACGCCGATGGAACCGTCCTTCAACTCGACGAGGCGAATATCCTTCATCCCGTCTGGACCTTTGGCGAACTCTTTTAACTCAGAAATCGTTTTTCCTTTTAAAAATACCGTCCTCCAGCCGAGGGCATCCTGAACGGTTGGATGGGGGAAAATCTGCACCCCGCCAACAATCAACTCACCCTTGATTCGCGTAATAAAAGGATCCTGCAGCTCAAAGACAGGTGCCCCTTCCCGCGGAATCCATTCATCTCCCCGTTTTACAAAAAAATAAACGTTTGAATGTTCACTGTCCCTTTCCTCCACACGTCCGGCAATGACAAGTTCACCATCATCTTCAAAAGGCGCCGTAATATTGTATACATCCCTTTTGCCGACACCGGTATAGCGGATGATCTCCGGAGTTGCCGCCTGTTCCTCATCGGCAAACTCCCTCAATAATTCTTCACATGTTTTGACACTTCGCTTTGTCAACGTCTTCAATGGTTTTCGACTCCTTTCAATAACCATGCTTCTTTCGGCGTGATTTTCAATTTTTTTCGTTAGGCTCTGTTAAACATCGCTGTTGATTCCCACGCAAGTCTTCGCTTTCCGGAGGCGAGGCCGTTCGATGTTGGCACCGGACGGACCGAACTTAATCGAACATCTGCCTATTCCCTCTTCGCGCTTTTTCCGCCGGAGTCTACGACTTGCGCTCCAATCAACTGCTTGAAACAGCCTAAAATCAATAATAGGCTTTAACATAGCCTTTCGTTTCAAAGCTCTTTGCCCACTCGAGCTAGTAGCCAGCCTATTTCCCATGTCTTTTAAAATTATTTAAGCGTAAACTGCATGCCTTCTTTGAATTTTTTCGAGAAAATCAGGAAGATAATGAGGATCGGCAAAGTGAGCAGCACGGATGCTGCATACATCGGCCCCGGATATCCTCCATATGGTCCAAACATTTGTGACAGCAAAACATTAAGCGTCAGCAGGCTGTCGCTCTTGACGACGATCATATCCCATAAAAGCTCTGTCCAGCGCTCCATAAATAAGAACAAAAAGATGACAGTGGTAATCGATTTCGACATCGGCAGGACGATTTTGAACATGATCTGCCAGTCGCTCGCGCCATCCAATTTCGCCGCTTCTATGAACGTATCAGGTATTGCTTTAAAGAAATTCGTGTACATAAATACGGCAAATAAACTGACCGCTTTCGGCAAGATCATCCCTAGATAAGAGTCGTACATGCCCAGTCGTTGAATGACAAGGAATGTAGGAATCAACAAGATGATCGCCGGGAAAAACATTTGGAACAAAATGAAATTATTGATCGTGCTTCTTCCCCTGAACGGGATTTTCGCCAGTGCATAAGCTACCATAATCGCAGAAGCCATCATGAGCAGCGTCGATCCCGCAGAGACGAGGAAGCTGTTGAAAAATGCATGGATCCACGGTCTCGGAATGACGGATTCCCCGCCTCCCAGCAGCCACTGGTATGACTTCAGCGTAAAGTGAGTCGGAATGAGTTTCCTGTCGACCTGTGTCCAATCTGCAAATGACGACAATACCATATAAAGATATGGGAAAATCATGATCAATAATAAAACGATTGCGATGATATATCTGAGCAGCAGTCCTTTTTTCTTAGACCCATCCATTTCGCTTCCCCCACAATTCTAAGAGTTTTCGAATGATGAAAATTGAAACAAATGTAACGATGGAGGCAATGATCGCAACTGCTGAAGCGTATCCTGCTTCTAGGTTGGTAAATGCCTTCGTGAAAATCTCCATTTGCCAAGTATTCGTCGCATAATCCGGTCCGCCGCCCGTCAATTGGTACACTTCGGTGAATATGCCAAACGTCACGCCGATCGCTAAAATCAAAACAGTGAACAGCGCCGGGTACAGTAAAGGAAAAGTGATTTTCCAAAAGCGCTGCCAAGGAGTGACACCATCGATCAATGCCGCCTCATAGACTTCCTTCCCGATACTTTCAAAGCCTGATGTCAAAATCAGGGCATAATAGCCGGTGAATTTCCAGGCAATGATCAAAGCGACCACAAAGAGAGCAGCAAATGGACTTCCCAGCCAGTTGATATCAATTCCGAATGAATTTCTCAACACTTCATTGATCGGGCTGTTGTAAGATAAAATCCCTTTGACAATCAAGGAAGATACTACCCCGGATGCCAGATACGGCAGGAAGAAGCCGATCAAAAACAATCCTTTAAACTTCGGCAATCCGTGGATGATCAAGGCAACAATGATGGAGGAAGCGATCACCATCGGCACGAATAAAAACATAAATTTAAATGTAACAAAAAATGCCGCATGGACCCCCGGGCTCTTCAATGCTTCGATATAATTATCGAATCCTTTAAAATGAAACGTCGGAGCGATCAAGTTCCAATCCGTAAATGATAGAAAAAGCGACCAGATCAACGGAATGGCAAAGAAAACGACAGCATATATAAGATAAGGACTGGCAAATAGCCAGCCCAATCTTCCTTGTCCTTTATGCCCCATTAGTTGAGAGCCCCCTCAAACGCCTTCTTCATGTCTTTCCAAGCTTTATCCGGCGATTTTTCTCCTTTTACGACAGGATTGAAGGCTTCACGTCCGATGATGGTCTGCAGATCATTATACTTTGCATTATCCATCGGCGGGATGGCATTCGGCACAGCAGCAGCATACGGCTGCAGTGCTGGATTCTTATCGAAGAAGTCTTTGAATGTTTCATTCGTTGTCAGGTCATCGCGGGCAGGAGGAAGGTTTGTTTTTTCAAGCCACTTCTCATCGTTTTTAGGATTAGAGTATACCCATTTGATGAATTTCATCGCAGCTTTCTGCTGATCTTTTGTTGCCGAAGCGTAGATGACCAAACCTTTCGTATCGGCAAATGTTTTCACATTTTTCGTATCCATTCCATCCGGAACCGGCGGTGTTGCCAACGTATACGTATCATTGAATTTCATTTTAGGGAATTTGTCTTTCCAATAGCTGATCGTCCATGGGCCGATATCCGTAAAGATCCCCAATCCTGTTTCGAAAGGATCTTTTGCTTGTCTCGTCATCAATGCTTTTTCTTTACGAAGGTTATCTACAAAGCTCAAAACCTTGACTCCCGCTTTGTCATCCCCTGTGAATTTGCTGCCTTCAATGAACTTGTTTCCATCGGAAGCCGCATCATAGAGCATAAAGAAATCAAACCAGCGTTTCCAGGCAGTCGGATCGACCAGGTCGGCTTTTGCCCATACATATTTGTCTGGAAATTTTTCTTTTAGTTTTTTGGCTACATCCAGCATTTCGCTGTATGTCTTCGGCGGTTCGTTGTAGCCGAGCTCCTTCAAGATATCCAGTCTCCAGCCAAACAGCATGGCATTGGAATAGATGGGCAAAACATATTGATGGCCGTCGGAAAATTCCCAGCCCTTCATCGTATTTTCCATATGGCGAGCTTTTTTCACTTCATCCCATCCATCAAGACTATCCAATGGGACGAGCGCTTTACTTTCCGCTAATTGTGCAGCGAATCCCCGATTTATGTTCTCAGACATCGTTGGAGCGCTTTTTCCGGCAATCGCCGACTGGATGCTCGCCTCTGATGTCGGACTTTCCTTCATCGGGCTGACCTTAATCTTGATTTTCGGGTTTTCTTTTGTGAATTCTTCTGCTACTTCCTGCCAGTAGACTTGCTGGGTCGGGTTAGGCGCTGCCCAAAATTCAATGGTCGTAACACCATTTTTGGAAGTCGATTGGCTATTGCTCGTATTTCCTGTACTGCACCCTGCAAGACCTGAAACTGTAAGTGCTCCCGCAATCATGACAGATGCAAACTTTTTCATCTTCATCTCGAATCCCCTCCACCTTTTTCCATTTGACAGCAATTATTTGCAGCCAAAAATGACACTATTAAACTCTAACTTTTAAAAGTACAGTCGGGACCGCCAAAAATGTTAGCGCTATCATTTATACAGAAAAAATTTTATACTGTATGTATAAATTCTATAACTTGTATCAACAGCTCCCAACTAATTACAAACATTACAATTATTTTGTAATGTATAAATCATCTTTACAAACTCATTATTACACCACTTTTTTATAAAGTCAATTGGATTTCACAATAAAAGTCGATTTACCAGCATATAAATTAGTTGATATATGCATTTTGTAACGTTACAATATTAATTACAAGAAAGTGACGAAATTCGATAGATAAGGAAGTTTGAATGGATATGGACAGAAAAAAAACGAAAGTAACCATGCAAGACATCGCCGATCATCTCAAAATATCAAAAAATTCGGTTTCGCAGGCATTAACCGGAAAACCCGGAGTGAGTGAAGCGACAAGAAAACTGGTTGAAACAACTGCGGAGGAATTAGGATACCAATACACAAAACCCCGCAAACAAACAGAAGACACAAATCAGCATCCGAAAAACATCGCCTTGATCGCATCGGAGTATGCTTTTTCACTAAAGAGTTTTTTTGGAGAAATTTATTTAAGCATTGAAAAAGAGGTCAAAAAACGAGGGATGAATCTTTTCATTGAATCCGTCCAGATTGATGCCAGCCAGGAAAGCCGTTTGCCAGAACTGCTTAAGAACCATGAGATCGATGGAATCCTTGTCCTCTCCCATGTTACGACCGACTATATCATTTCATTGATCAACACCGGCAAGCCAGTCGTACTCATCGATCATCATGATCCGCTTCTGCAAGCTGACGCCATTTTAACCAATAATCGATTCGGTGCTTATAATGCGGTCAAACATTTAATAGAGGACGGACACAAAGAGATCGCGTTTATCGGCGACGTCGAAAAATCACCAAGCTATCAAGAGAGGCTCGAGGGATATTCATTAGCCTTAAAACGGCACAACCTGGTCATGAATCCTGATTATATTTACTCTTCTATAAAGGAAGAACAGCCGAATATATTTGAGATTATCTTTCAATCAAAAGAATTGCCCACCGCTTGGTTTTGTGTAAATGATGGCTTCGGTTTCCACGTTCTATCCGGACTACAGCAAAAAGGAATTTCCGTCCCTGATGAGGCGGCGGTTTGCAGCTTTGATAATGGACAATTATCTCAAATCTCGACGCCTAAAATTACCACAATGGATATTGACTTGAACTATTTTGGCCGAAAATCCGTCGAACAGCTCCTATGGCGGATGGACCATAAGGATGAACCATTTCAGGAAATCCTGCTCTCGCCAGAACTGCTAGTAAGAGGCTCGACTTTAAAAGGTGAATAATGTATCGAACCCGCCACATCATTGTGGCGGGTTTCTTTCACACCGGATACCCTATTCTGCTTGTTCATGGTCATTTCCTAGAAGTGATGAAAAAATGATCCCTTAAATAAAAAACACAACCCGCCAGAATCTCTTCTGGTAAGCTGTGTTTTTTGTAAAACTTCAAATTAGAAATTAATATATTTACGTGGGTTCACGGCATTTGTTTTGTCCGCATTCCAAGGTCCTTCATGGATTTCAAAGTGCAAATGCTGCCCGGTAGATTCGCCGGTAGATCCCATGATACCGATTTGCTGGCCTTTAGCGACTGTTGCACCTGTGCCGACCATACGGCTTCTCATATGGGCATAGACAGTCGTATATAGCTGGCCGTTGATAGAATGTGAGATGAAAATACAATTTCCATAGCTGGAAGATAGGTATGAACGAATGACAACCCCATCAGCAGCAGCTACGATCGGAACCGTACCACCTCTTGCAATGTCGACTCCTGGATGTTTTTCTCCCCAGCGCATACCGAATTCGGAGGAGATGTATCCGTCAGCCGGACGTGTGAAGATTCCTGATTGGATGGCAGGAAGATTAACGCTTCCACCACCATCGGAGCTAGAGCTGGACTGAGAATGAGACTGCGCAGCAGCCAAACGTTGCTGTTCTGCAATGCGGCGCTGTCTTTCAAGCTCAGCCTGATGGTTTTTTTCCAATTGGATCGCCTTTTGAATAGCAGCTTCCTGATCTTTCAATAAGCCCTGCTCTTCCTCTAAAGACATTTTTTCATCTTCAAGGTGCTTTTGCTGCTTAGCAAGCTCTTTCATCATTTCGTTTTTCTTTACTTTTTGAGAATTTAGGTGTGCTTTCATCGCATTCAAGTCACTCAGCATATTTTGGAGGTCTTGCAGCTTTTTCTCAACGGATGTCTGCTTTTCTTCCAATGTTGCTTGGTCGCGCTTCTGCTCTTCAATGATTTGCTTGTCCGCATTGACAAGAGTCGTTACAGCGGATGCGCGGTCGATGAAGTCGCTAAAACTTTCAGCTCCTAAAAGGACGTCCAAATAATTAACAGAACCGCCTTTTGTTTGAATGGAACGTGCGCGCTGTTTTAAAAGTTCATTACGTTCTGCAATGCGCTTTTTCAAATCGGCAATTTCCGCTTTTAGCTTTTCGATTTGATCTTTCGTTTTGGCGATTTCATCTTCTTTATCTTTGATTTTTTGATCCGTATCAGCGATCGCGATATCTAGCTTCCCGATTTCCTCTTTCAGATCTACCTGATCGTTTTTGACCTTTTCAATCTCTGATTTTTTCGAAGTAATATTTGTATCTACCGTTGATTGTTTTTCATGGATATTATCTTGCTGGCTTTTTAAATCCGAAAGCTTGGATGCGCTTGCACCATTTCCGTATACAAACATCCCGCTCAATCCAAGAGTAGCAGCTAAAGTCAGTGAAAGTAATTTCCGTCTTCTCACGTCTTTTCCCCTTTCTGTCCTTACACTTCTCATGTTTTTCTTTGTATTTATGAAACTTTTAACCTATGTTTTACGTCGATATGTATAGGGAACAATTATACTAATTGCTCCCTTAAAACCTTTGACTTCCTAAACTTTCAAGAATCTGCGGATGCTCATCATGCTGCCCCATCCGCCGATGATGGCGCCCATCAAGATCAAGATGCCGCTGACTTCATATACAAATGGTGCAAAGTCGAGCACTTTAATGAAATGGCTGTGAAGCTTTGGTTCAATGTAGTCATACGCATAGCGATAACCGGTAATGACAATGACGATCGGGAAAATCGATCCGAGAATCCCAAGCCAAAAGCCTTCCAAGAGAAATGGCCAGCGGATGAACCAATTCGTCGCTCCAACCAGCTTCATAATTTCGATTTCCGTCCTGCGGGCGAAAATGGTGATCTTGATCGTGTTGGAAATTAAGAACATCGCTGTAAACAATAATCCGATAATGAGGACCAATCCAACATTACGGCTGTATTTTAAAAACTTGAACAGCTTGTCAATCTTGTTGGCTCCGTATTCCACTTGGGCCACATTTTTATATTTCATGATTTTTTTCGCTGCAATCGCTGTGTCTGTTGGATTCTTCGTTTTTACGATAAACACGTCATACAATGGGTTATCTTGTTTGAATAAGTCAAAGTCACTTCCCATATCCTTGATCAAGTTTTTCAATTCCGTTTGCTTGGAGGAAAACTTGACCGATTGTACCTGATCGATTCCTTCGATTTGCTTTTTAAGCGCAACTTCATCCGCTTGCTTTGCTGTCAAATCGATATGAACACGAATTTCGACGTCCTTTTCGATATCCGATGCCACTTTATTCATGTTCATCATAATGACGAAGAAAACCCCAACCAATAATAATGTCACTGTCACTGCACTGACGGAAGCGAACGTCATCCATCCGTTCCGGCTTAAGCTTTTAAAACTTTCCCTAAAGTGACGTCCAAGTGTTCTAATCTTCATATCCGTAGTCACCCCGCTGCTCATCACGGACAATCTTACCGTTTTCAATGGCAATCACTCGATGCCTGATCGTATTGACTATTTCACGGTTGTGGGTAGCCATGACCACTGTTGTCCCTCTCGTGTTGATTTCTTCAAAAAGATTCATAATATCCCAAGAAGTTTCTGGATCCAGATTCCCTGTAGGCTCATCCGCAATGACGACTTTCGGGGAATTTACGATGGAACGCGCGATGGAAATCCGCTGCTGCTCCCCTCCTGACAGTTCATTCGGGAACATACGGGCCTTATGCTTCAGACCAACGAGGTCAAGCACTTCCATGACACGTTTTTTAATATACTTTGGCTGCTCCTCGATTACCTCAAGGGCATACGCAATATTTTCATAGATGGTCAACGTTGGAAGCAATTTAAAGTCCTGGAAGACAACACCTATATTCCTTCTTAAGTAAGGTACACGGCTGCTTTTTAATTTTTCCAAATTGACACCACTCACAACAATGGATCCTTTTGTAGGTCTTTCTTCTCGGTACATCATCTTGATGAACGTCGATTTACCGGCACCACTCGGGCCGACTACATAGACAAATTCGCCTTGTTTGATGTGAACGTTAATCCCGTTCGCAGCCATAATCCCATTCGGGTATTTTTTATGGACATCCTGCATATCAATCATCATTAATCACCTATTATTCTCATTATGTGTATAGTCCGTGAAGTTAGTAATATATAACTATATCAAAATTTTAAAATAGTCTGTTAATCGTGTATGTAGATGTTTACCAATTCTTAATATTCGACAAGAAAACGCATAATCCTTGTTGAATCTTATCGAATTTTTGGCACAACCTCATTATAACATCCTCGCTTTGCATGTTAAGGGTAATTTTTATTACAGTTTTATTTCAAGATGCTAAATTTTTGGTAATTATTCGACATGTAGGATAAATAACCCATTTTAGTAGGGATTAAGATGAGTTTTCTGGTGCGAGGCTCCAGAGTCTAGCACCTTCCATTCCTCGGAGCTCATTGGAGTATTTTACAACACGCTTTAATCCAATAAAAAATGGCCCATAGGATCATAGGCCACTTCATAATTACTTTTTCTTTGACAGCCACTTGGCAACCATTTTGGCATCGTCGCCTTTGATGACTCCTTTAGGCATTTGCCCTTTACCGTTTTGAATGATGAGCAAAATTTGATCTTCGGTGTATCTTGAGCCAACTTTTTGCAAGTTAGGGCCAAATCCGCCTTCCAGGTTGTTCCCATGGCAAGTTGAACATTTTTGCTTGAATATTTTCGCAGCCGGATCACCGGAGCTTGCCGTTTCCGTGGAGTCTCCTCCACCATTTTGGGAGTTATCATTACCGCTTCCGCAAGCCGCAAGACCCATGATCAGAGCGGCTCCCAGAACAATGGATAATAGCTTTTTCATGTGTTTCCTCCTTTGAAACCCTCAATGATTAAATTATACCAATTCTATGCTTCATTGAAACCTTCCCCAACTACTTCGGAGGCATCCGTCACAACAATGAAAGCAGTCGGGTCAATGCTTCTCACCAATTGTTTCAATTTGGTGAATTCGGTTTGATCGACGACACACATTAGGATCGGTCTTTCACTGTCTGTATAACCCCCGTATGCAGATAGTTTTGTCACTCCGCGGTCGATCTTATTCAAAATTCCTTCGCGCACTTCATCTTTGCGGTTAGTAATGATCAAGGCCATTTTCGAACGGCCGAATCCGATTTGAACAAGATCGATTGTTTTGCTTGTTACGTATAATCCGATTAAAGCATATAGTCCTTTTTCTACATTAAAGACGATGGCAGCCGAGAGGACAATCAAACCGTCGATCATCGCGACTGATCTTCCGAGCGTAAAGCCTGTAAATTTAGTGATGATTTGCGCCGCTAAGTCCGTTCCCCCAGTCGAGGCTTTTCCCCTGAAGACAATGCCGAGTCCGAGACCGACGCCGATTCCGCCAAAAAGCGCACCTAAAAGCGGATTATTCGTCCAAGGTTCCCAATCCCTTGTCAAATAGACAACAAAAGGAAGGAAAATCGTACCCACCAGCGTTTTGTAACCAAATTGAAGTCCCAAAAAGATGAGGCCAGCGATAAAAAGAGGAATGTTCAATGCCCATTGGACATATGCCGGTTCCCAGCCTAGAAGTCCTTTTAAAATCGTACTGATGCCGCTCACTCCGCCTGACGCAACTTCGTTAGGAAGCAAAAATACGTTGAAAGCGATAGCGACGATCGATGAACCGATAACGACTTGAATATATTCTGAAAGCTTCTGCCACTTCGGATTGCTTTCGTGATTCCCTTTTCTTTTTTTCATGATTATGTGCTCCTTTGATGCATTTATCGATTATTGCCGAAGTGAGTATAGCACGGAGAACATTGGGTGTAAATGCCAATAAGATAACGTGTTAAAGTGTTAAACCGACTCATTTTTAGGATGTTCCAAAACAGAAAAACCATGCGCGGAAATAGGGGTGGCACTTTGGTGACAGGCACCAGGGTGGAGGGTTGGAGTCCGCCATTTAGGTTTTTGCGCGCAATTTGTTTTTTTTGCGCCTATATCTGAATTTTTGCGCCTTTCTTTGGTTTTTTTGCGCGTTAATCAGATTAATTGCGCGTAAAATGAAATTATTGGTTTTCCATTGAAAACGCAGAAGTCTTTTGTAATCCGCTGCAATAGACAGTGTCGAATTTTTATTTTTCAACACACATAAAAAAACAGCTGTTTCCCCAAAGGAAACAGCTGCTTCAAACTGTATTAAGATATGCGAGAACGCAGGTATGCGTTTATGAAGCTGTCAAGGTCGCCGTCCATGACCGCCTGGACATTTCCCATTTCTGTATTGGTGCGGTGGTCCTTCACCATGGAGTACGGATGGAAGACGTAAGAGCGGATTTGGCTTCCCCAGCCGATTTCTTTTTGCTCCCCGCGGATTTCGAGCAATTCTTTTTCCTGCTCTTCGATCTTGCGTTGATAAAGCTTGGCATTCAGCATTTTCATCGCCTGGTCGCGGTTTTTGATCTGTGAGCGCTCGGATTGGCACGAAACGACGACGCCGGTCGGGATGTGAGTGATCCGAACGGCAGAATCCGTCGTATTGATATGCTGACCGCCGGCGCCGCTTGCACGATACGTATCGACTTTCAGATCCTCGGTGCGGATGTCGATTTCGATGTCGTCATTCAGCTCCGGCATCACTTCACAAGAAACGAATGAAGTATGGCGGCGTCCTGATGAATCAAACGGCGAAATGCGGACAAGACGGTGAACCCCTTTTTCCGCTTTCAAGTAGCCGTAAGCATTGTGCCCTTTAATAAGAAGCGTCACGCTTTTAATTCCAGCTTCGTCGCCAGGGAGGTAATCAAGTGTCTCCACCTTGAAGCCTTTTTTCTCCGCCCAGCGTGTATACATGCGAAGAAGCATCGAACCCCAATCCTGCGACTCTGTTCCGCCTGCTCCTGGATGAAGTTCCAGGATGGCGTTGTTTTTATCGTATGGCTCGCTTAAAAGGAGCTGCAGCTCATATTCATTCAAACGTTTGATTAAATCCTTCAATTCCGTTTCCAGCTCTTCACGCAGATCCGGATCGTCTTCTTCTTTTACCAAATCATGAGTGACTTCAAGGTTTTCCTGCGTTTCCACCATGTCGTTATACTCATTGACCAGATCCTTCAATCCATTGGCCTCATTGATGATGCCTTGTGCTGCCTGCTGGTCGTTCCAAAAGTTCGGGTCGAGCATGACTTCATCCAGCTCGGCAATGCGCGCCTCTTTGTTTTCTAAGTCAAAGAGACCCCCTGAAGTCCGCTAATATCTTAGCTGTTCTCTCTAACTCTGTACGAATCTCGAATAATTCCATTCCAATCACCTCTATAAATAGTGACCCTGCCCCATGGTGCCTGTCACCAAAGGTTGTGGGCCCGGTTTACACCAAAATAAAGTGAAGGAGGGAATGCCCCCTTCACCATTCATCGTTTCGTGTTGTTCACGTTTGATTATATATTATGCAAGTTTGCCGTGGCAATTCTTATATTTTTTGCCGCTTCCGCATGGGCATGGTTCATTTCGGCCGACATCCTGTGATTTTTTGAGCGGCTTCTTCTTCACTTGCTCGCCGTCCTCTTTTGGATTGACCGCCTGTCCTTTTGCAACCTCTTGGCGTTCAAGGTTGTTACGGATTTCAGCTTTCATGACATACTTGGCGACATCTTCTTCAATTGCTTCGACCATTGCCTCGAACATTGCGAACCCTTCATTCTGGTATTCGCGAAGCGGGTCGATCTGACCATATGCACGTAAATGGATACCTTGGCGAAGCTGCTCCATCGCATCGATGTGATCGATCCATTTCGTATCGACCGCACGAAGAAGGATGACTTTTTCGAATTCAGTCATTTGCTCCTCGTCCAGAAGCTCTTCTTTTTCATCATAGCGCTCGGTTACCTTCGCGAAGATAAGCTCGGACATTTCTTCCGGATCCTTTCCTTGAAGATCGGCTACAGTCACGTCACCTTCATGAAGAAGGTTGGCATTGACGTAATCGATCAATCCTTGAAGGTTCCACTTCTCTTCATCTTCTGAAAGCGGCGCATGTGCATCCACCACACGGTTGATCACAGATGTAATCATGTTTTCAACGATGACGCGGAGATTTTCCGCTTCCAATACTTCGTTCCGCTGCTTGTAGATGATCTCACGCTGTTGGCGAAGGACATCGTCATATTGAAGCAATTGTTTACGAGCATCGAAGTTGTTTCCTTCCACGCGTTTTTGAGCGGACTCAACGGCGCGGGAAACCATCTTGCTTTGAATTGGCTGGGAATCATCCATGCCCAGGCGCTCCATCATTGTCTTCATGTTATCAGAACCGAAGCGTCTCATCAGTTCATCTTCCATGGAAAGATAGAACTGAGTCACACCAGGATCCCCTTGACGTCCGGAACGTCCGCGAAGCTGGTTATCAATACGGCGGGATTCGTGGCGTTCCGTTCCGATTACGGCTAAACCGCCGAGCTCCTTCACTCCATCGCCGAGCTTGATATCCGTACCGCGTCCGGCCATGTTCGTCGCGATCGTCACGGAGCCTTTTTGACCGGCATCAAGGATGATTTCCGCTTCACGGCCGTGGTTCTTCGCGTTCAATACATTGTGACGCACGCCTTTTTTCGTGAGAAGCTGTGAAATCAATTCAGACGTTTCGATCGCAACCGTACCAACAAGCACCGGCTGTCCCTTTTGATTTCGTTCCGCGATATCTTCAACAACGGCGCGGAATTTCCCTTGCATGCTTGCATAGATCAAGTCTGCTCGGTCATCACGGGCAATCGGACGGTTCGTCGGGATGACAACGACGCGCATGTTGTAAATGTTGCGGAATTCCTCTTCTTCCGTTTTCGCCGTACCGGTCATCCCGGAGAGCTTGTCATACATACGGAAGTAATTCTGGAAGGTGATGGTCGCCATCGTCATGCTTTCGTTCTGGATTTCCAAGCCTTCTTTCGCTTCGATTGCCTGGTGCAGCCCATCACTATAGCGGCGTCCCTTCATCAAACGCCCCGTAAATTGGTCAACGATGATGATTTCGCCTTCTTGAACGACATAATCGACGTCGAGATGCATGCTGACATGCGCCTTCAACGCTTGGTTGATGTGGTGGTTCAAGGTTACGTGCGTAATGTCAAATAGGTTATCGATGCCGAATGCGCGCTCAGACTTATTGATTCCTTCCTCTGTAAGCTGGACGCCTTTCGTTTTTTCATCGTACGTGTAATCCTCTTCTTTTTTCAGTGTACGGACAAACGCATTTGCCTGCATATATAGCTGCGTCGATTTTTGCGCCTGACCAGAAATGATCAACGGTGTCCGTGCTTCATCGATCAAAATCGAGTCGACCTCATCGATTACGGCAAAATGAAGCGGACGCTGCACCATTTGTTCCTTGTAAAGCACCATGTTGTCCCGCAAGTAATCGAATCCATACTCATTGTTGGTTCCGTATGTGATATCCGCGTTATAAGCTTCCTGTTTTTCCTCTTTCGACATGCTATTCAGGTTCAAACCGACAGTCAAGCCGAGGAATTGATAAAGCTCACCCATTTCCTCTGCATCACGGCTGGCCAAGTATTCATTGACTGTAATGACGTGTACGCCTTTTCCGGAAAGGGCATTTAAATAAACCGGCATTGTGGCGGTAAGGGTTTTACCTTCACCAGTCTTCATCTCAGAAATATTCCCTTCGTGCAGGGAAACACCACCCATGAGCTGTACTTTATAAGGATATAATCCAAGCACGCGGCGCGATCCCTCGCGTACCACGGCAAAAGCTTCTATTAATAAATCATCAAGCGACTCGCCCTTTTGGTAGCGGGCTTTGAATTCTTCTGTTTTCCCGCGAAGCTGATCATCTGACAGCTTTTCCATTTCCGGGCCAAGTGCATCAATTTGATCCGCCATTTTCTCTAGACGTTTCAGCGTTCTTTTGTTGTCGTCAAATACTTTATTCAAAATACCAAGCATCTGTAACGCTCCTTTATATAGATGTGCGGATCTTCATCCGCCTCATGTTTGCAGTCATAAAAAAAGGGATTGTGTCTCCATGGTTTGAAACCATCTATTACTATTTCTTGAAAAGAAAGAAAATTCCTTTTACGAAATAATATTTCCCATATCTATCTTACCACTCTGAGGGGGGAAGGACAACTTAAGAGGGGAAGCGGTTGTGTATTGTAAAAAGCAGAGACTACTGCCGGCTATTAAGGATTTCCGCTTCAGGGTACTCCATCTCCGAGAGGCTGACGATGATCTCTCCTGAGCCTCGCACCTTCCCCTCCAGCCAACATTCCATGGTAAAAAGATACAAAATAAATCGTTAGACAAACAACTAAAATAAAAAACGCCCCCAAATGGGAGCGATTTTTTCATTGTTATTCATTAATGGCTTCTTTGATTTCCTTAAACCGCTTGGAAATGCTGTTTGGGGAAACGCTGAGTTTTGCCGCCAAGTCCTTCTGGGTGTAGGTTTGAACATCTGCATCGGACTGCATTAAATAATAATATAATGCACCAACGAAAATATCCGGGTTTTGGAAGGATGGATTTTTCTTTAAGCTAAACTCTTCCCATGCGCCTTTAGCCTTATTAATGGCTTCGACATCTGCTTCGTTTTCCCTTAGGAATGCTTCCAGCTTAAACAGTACTTCATCTTGTTCTTCTAAATCCACACTTTGTTCTTTAGATTCCTCACTTACTTTTTCCAATGCATCCGGATCTTCAACAACATTCAAGAAACCTTCACACACAGCAAGGAAATTTTCCTTCAAATAGGTTTGGGCATCGTTATAACCGGATTTTTCGAAATCTTCCTTCAGCCAATTTTCAAGTGCAGCTGCATGTTCGGCTGGCATGTCGCCTTCAACTCCAGCAAATCGATCGCCAACCAATATACCGAAAATAAACTGTCCTTTTTCATACATTTCGTTAAAGTTGCCGCCGTGTGCATGGACATTCAGTGTTTCATTGGAAAGAGAATCTACAAGTTTCATTGTGTCCCCTTCCATATCCTTGATGATGCCCGCAGTAATATCATAGTCCAGCCATTTGGCAAAAAGATCTTTCGTGCGCTGGCGCTGAATCGTCGGCATGCGCTCCTCTACGAATTTTTCCGCAACGGTTTTTCCCTCAAGCGTCGGCTGGGAGAAAATGTACCAGTCCCTCACCGGCTCCATGATCAATTCGTCCTCGTTTTGTGCCAGCAATGGATAATTGCCTTTTTCATAAAGGAAGAAGCGATTGAAGGTAATGCGGTAATAATCAATGAAATATTCCTCCAATTCAACCTGGAGCAAATCCAGCTCCTCTTGAACTAGATTATCGATCGATACCGTTTTATTCGCACAGCATTTCTTATATTTTTTCCCGCTTCCGCAGGGACAAGGTTCATTTCGTCCAACTTGCAACATAAAATCCTCTCCTAAAAACGTCTTAAATCTAAATACACAATTACTTATCTTATACCAAATTGCCGGTAAAATCTAATTTATCAACATTCAGACTATATATCTATTTTATAAATAAAAAAAGCCACCAATCAAATGGTAGCTTCTTCCTAGCTTAATTAAGTGTTGATTTCCGCTCCGGGCGGACGCTTTCCGCGGGCGGGGCCGAGCCGCTTCCCTCGCTACGCTCAGTCCATGGTCTCGCCGGTCCCGCTTTTCCCGCTGGAGTCGCCGCCCTCCGCTCCAATCAACTGACTACATAGATGAGCTTTATACTCTCTATGTATATTAGAAAAAATAACCCTTGCCCTCATGGAAATACGAGGGGAAGAATATCAGCAAACTTAATGTAATGCTTAATCGTTCGCTCGAAAGTTGAACCTAATAAAACCGAACCGTTTTTAAATTTGGTAGCTTATCAATAAAATTTTCCTGTTTACGACCCCAAAAATACCGCCCCATATACGAGTGCTGCGCCGATCACGTAGGCCGGGTGGACCTTCCATTTTTCCATGAGCAGGAAGCTGATCGCACCGATGATGATGGTCTGCAGCCATCCGACCCCTTGATAGGAGTTGGCGAAGAATCCAAATGCCATGATGCCCAGCAAAACGGCAATCGCCGGTCGGACAAGGTTGGTCAATCTTTTCACTTTTGGTGAATCCTTGTATTTCAATAAAAGGCTCAAGAGCGCAATCATTAAAATCAAGGACGGCGCCACCGTGGCAAAGACTCCGACGATCGCACCGAATACACCTCCGACCTGAAAGCCGATGTAGCCGGCCATTTTTGTCGCGATCGGTCCCGGGAGCGCATTCCCAAGGGCAAGGACTTCACTGAACTCGTTGACGGAAAGCCAGTGGTAATGGCCCACGACTTCATTCTCGACGAGCGGAATCGAAGCCGGGCCTCCGCCGTATCCCAATATTCCAGGCAGGAAAAAGGCCAAGAAAATATGCCAATAGATCATGATGACTTCACCTTCTTCTCTTTAGGATCACTCTTTGAAAGCAGCGCGGCTGCAAGGAGTATACCGATCAAAATCGCAGGGTGAAGATCAAGCACCTGCAGCCAGATGAAGCTGCCCGCAATCAGGACGATGCTCCAAAGCCATCCGAGTCCTTTTTTTGATTTTTTGATAAAGTCCCACGTCAGCACGGCCAGCATGACCCCTACGACCGGGACCACCGCCTTTGACATCCCTTTTACCCATGGCTTGTCCTTATAGGCATGAAGCACGGTCAATAGTAAGATCATCAAGATGATGCTCGGGATGATGGTTGCGAACACGGCAACGATCATCCCCATTAAGCCGCTCACCCGAAAGCCGATATACCCGGCCATCTTCGTCGCAATCGGTCCGGGCAATGCATTTCCAAGTGCGAGCACATCCGAAAACTCATCATCATTCATCCATTTATATTTTTCTACGACTTCTTTATGAACAAGTGGAATCGAGGATGGGCCACCCCCATAGCCGAGGATCCCCACTCGAAAAAAAGCTAAAAACAAATTCCAAAGCTTCACAATGACTCATCCTTCTCAAGCTGTATCGTTTTTATTTTTACCAAGCGGCAATGGCTCCGTCTGTTCTAGATTCGGTGCCGCCCATCAAAACTCCTGTTTCAGGGTCGCGCCAAATAATCTGTCCTCTTCCAAAGCTTCCCGTATCCGTTGCGACCTGCACCTGGTGTCCTTTCCTAGCGAGCCCTTGAGCCAAGTGGTTTGGAAAATGGGGCTCAAGGAGCACTTTCTTCCCTTCCATCCACTGCCAGCGCGGTGCATCAAGGGCGGCCTGTGGATTTAAATGGAAATCGATGCTGTTCATGATCACCTGAAAATGACCCTGCGGCTGCATATAGCCTCCCATCACTCCGAACGGACCGACCGGTTTATCGTCCTTCGTCAAGAATCCAGGGATGATCGTATGGTAGGTCCGCTTCCCTGGTTTGAGTGCATTCGGATGCCCTTCATCCAGAGAAAAATCAGCACCGCGATTTTGAAGTGCGATGCCGGTACCTGGAATGACGATGCCGGAACCAAAGCCCATGTAATTGCTTTGGATATACGAGATCATATTTCCTTCAGAATCGGCTGCCGCCAAATAAACGGTTCCGCCCTTTGGAGGCTTGTATGCTTCCGGCTGAATGGCATGTTCTGAAATCAGTGAACGCCGCTCCTTGGCGTAGGATTCTGACAGGAGCTCCTCCACCTCCGTTTTCATATGGAGGATATCGGTGATATGCGCCTTCCCATCGGTAAACGCAAGCTTCATGGCTTCGATTTGTTTATGATATGTATCAATGCTTTCTTTTTCATTGAAATCAAGACCGCTAGCAATATTCAATGCCATGAGAGCGATGATTCCTTGGCCATTCGGTGGGATTTCCCAAACATCATAACCTTTGTAGTGGACTGAAATCGGATCGACCCACTCCGGTTTGAAGCGTCCTAGATCTTCTTTTGTAAAAAATCCACCGTGTTTCCTCATGAAGCGGTCAATTTCATCGGCAAGTTCACCTTCGTAAAAGCTTTTTCCGTTCGTTTCTGCGATGGATCGAAGTGTTGCAGCATGACCGGCCGATTTCCATATTTCACCAATTTCAGGCGCCTTGCCCCCAGGAGCGAATGTATCGAACCATGGCTGATATTCCTCGATTTTGAAAAGCTCCTTGAATTTGTTAAAGGCTAGCCCCCAATACTTTCCGAGGATCGGCGAAATCGGATAGCCTTCCTCTGCATACTTGATTGCCGGTGCAAGTACATCCGACAATGGCAGCTTTCCAAACCGTTCCGAAAGCTCTCCCCAAGCCGCAGGTACGCCCGGTACTGTCACCGGAATGAGGCCGTGGACGGGCATCTTTTCATGACCGAGTGCCTTCACCTGCTCGATTGTCAGTGCTTCTGGTGCAGGACCGCTGGAATTCAAACCGTGGAGCTTGTCCTTCACCCATACAAGGGCGAACGCATCGCCGCCGATCCCATTTGACGTCGGTTCCACAACGGTCAATGCGGCAGCCGTCGCAATGGCTGCATCGATGGCGGTTCCTCCTTTTTGGAGAATTTCAAGTCCCGCTTGTGCAGCAAGCGGCTGTGAGGTCGCCACCATTCCATTTTTAGCAAACACCGTATTCCGCTGGGATGGATACGGCTGGTAAAGATGATCCATTTTCAATTTGATTCCCCTCCTTTGAAAATCTTTCGTTTGTCGAAATGTAAGATATGTCTATTATAGTAAAAATAATTTTAATTTTACAATAATTTTATCTATTTTTGTAAGAGATAGAGTGAATTGCTAATAACATTGGGTCCATGTAAGGTTTACATAAAAGTAAACGTACGACGGTTGATTTCCGCTGCAGGATGCTCGCTTTCCGAGGAGCCTCACACGAAGTGAGGTCGTTCGATGTTGGCACACGATGTGCCGAACTTAATCGAACATCCTATTTTCCCTATCCTCGCTGCGCTGAGGGGTCTCACCTGTCCCGCTACTCCCTCTGGACATTGAATTCACATCTTTGAACTAACACCGCACGAAGAAAATGAGTATGCATTTTCGAGGAGTCTCGCACCTTCCGCTCCAATCAACACCATAAGATGAATATTTCCAAGAGTACTATTAAAAGAATAATCTTTGAAAACAGCCTTATTTTTACTTTTCTAGCCTTCTAAAACACCTAAAACAATTAATGAAAATGTCCTATCAATCATTAATGTTCCGACAAAAATTTTGTTCCACTTTTTTAAAATTCTATTTTCCGGGAAATAGCGACACTTTCTATAAGAAATCGCAAATATTCTGCACATAAAAACCTCCGCAGCATCCACTGCGGAGGTTTGCTTTAATTTTTTTATTAGTCGGCCTGGGTTTCGATCAAGCCGTATTTGCCGTCGCGGCGTTTGTAGACGATGTTCGTTCCCATGGAATCGGCATCCGTGTAAATGAAGAAGCTATGGCCAAGGAGGTTCATTTGCAGGACGGCCTCTTCGCTGTCCATCGGCTTCAGGTCAAACTGCTTAGTACGGACAATTTCCATATCCGGGTCTTCTTCCTTCACTTCAGGGGCTTGCGTTGTCCCTTCCATTGCAGCGAAATATTCGCCAGGGCTGCCTTTTTCACGGAATTTACGGTTCACTTTCGTTTTATGTTTACGGATTTGACGCTCCAATTTATCGACAATCAGGTCAATTCCGGCATACATGTCGTCATTATGTTCTTCAGCACGCAATACTAAATGCGGCATTGGAATTGTAACCTCGACTTTTGCTGTTTTATCTTGATACACTTTCAAGTTTACATGTACATTAGCGTCAGGAGTATCGTTGAAATAGCGTTCAAGCTTACTGATCTTCTTTTCAAGATATTCCCTGATTGCTGGAGTTACCTCAATGTTTTCGCCTCGAATGTTGTAAGTTAGCATATGTGGAATCCTCCTTTAATAAAAGCTTGTATATAATATTCGAGTTTACCCTTTTAATTCCTGCTTAAACTTTCTAAAAATTTTGTCAAATTAATGG
The DNA here is from genome assembly GCF_003668575.1 of Falsibacillus albus. Lineage (NCBI taxonomy): Bacteria > Bacillati > Bacillota > Bacilli > Caryophanales > Bacillaceae > Falsibacillus > Falsibacillus albus. Next base: position 345,401 of record NZ_RCVZ01000003.1, read on the forward strand.
ACATATCGTCAAATCCTGACATTACAGGGCAGGATTGCACATGGCAATATTTTCACCTTACTCATTATGCTTCACTTTGCTTGTTTTTATTTTCAAATTCTTTTTTTGCAATTTCGATGCATTCCATAATATCCTGGATTGCTTTATCAAAACCGAATTGTTCCTGGATTCTTTGTTTCATTTCTTCGCCTTTCTCTTTCCGATAGGACGGATCAAGGAATAACCTTTCGATTTCAGCTCCAAACTTTTCTTTTTCCACAGCGGCATGATTACCAGTGTAGATGGTGACATCGTACGGACCTTTAAGTGTCACGACAGGCAGCCCTTCATTCATGGCCATCGCCCCGCTGATCCCTCCGCCTTGCCGAAAAGGATTCACATAAGCATCACATAGCTGATAAAAACCGGGCAGGTCACGTTGATAATCCACAAAAATTATTTGTTTATTTTGAATGAAATCTTTGCATGCATCTCGTAGATCGCCGAAACTTCCTTTCCCTACGATCATCCATTTTATTGAATGATCCTTTTTCAGAACGTCGTTCATGATAGAGATAAATTCCTCTGTCATTTCGGCATCTAGCCGGTTCCCCACCGTTGCCAGCGCAAAGTCATCAGGCGTCAATCCATATTTCGACCGTTCTTCAACAGCTGTTGGCCCAGGGAGATCCAGACCGTATGTGATTTGCTTGTACTTGCTTGAAATACCATTATGTTTTTTCCACTCATCTTCCATTTCTTCTTTTGTATTTCCTCCTGTAAAGAGATATGCGTACGGAATCGGTTCAGCACCGCCCAATGTGGTCGATAAGACAGGGACATGATCGTAAAGAATCGCACCAATCAAGCTAAAATTCGCTCCCAGCTTCCAGATGAGCTCCGGTCCCTCATTTTCCATGAATATAAGGTCCTTTTTCAGCCTATCTACGCGAGGAAGCGAAGAATCTGAGTAATGAAGATGGACTTCATGGCCATCAAGCATTTTTTCATGTTCTTTTTGCAGTTGTGTTGATAATGCAGACCGATAGGCATTTGGAAATAACACTTCATTTGGACTGTATGCAAAAAAATCATCGACAAATATCGATATTCCATATTCGGGATTTGCTTTTTTTAAGTAAATCGCATAATTAATCGCAAGAGAGGTAGGAGAGTGATTCACACTGAGAAGCTGACTTACCACTAGAATAATTTTTTTCTTCTTTTGGATTACAGGCTCCGGCAGCAGGCTTTTATAATAAGTCACGATTCTTTCCATAATCTGAATTTGGTCATTGAACAAATCCTCATATTTATCAAGGCCATATGAAGTCATGAAGCCCAATGATGACATCAACAAAGGATAGTGATAAGACGTATATTCTGGCGATTGGAGCATCGTTTTATGGATCAGCTCCAACAGCTTTGGTTTATGTTTTAAAAAGAGACTGGATGCTAATAAATAGACTCTTTCAGGAAAAGAGGGGTTGCTGGTCATAAGATATTTTTCCAAATCTCCAAAAATGCTTTCTTTCGCTGTTGTCTCTTGAAATAGGGAAAAAATCGTATTCAGTACTTCCCCTTTCATGCTCGCAGGTATTTGCATATTAAGGACGTTGATGCAAATATACATGCATAAATCCGGCTTTGCTGCCAATGCCTTCATAAAATCCATATCCATGGCAAACGGCTTCGGTTTTTGATCATTCAATTCAATCGTTTCGTTGGCCATCCCTATTTTCCCGAATGAGTAGGTCGTTCCTGCAAGTTGATAAGTTTTTAGAATTGGATCCTTCTTAGGTGACTCATCCCAATCAAATTCACCCATCGTCGAAAAGTATTGAAAACGGAAATTGACCAGCAGCATCGGGAATAACAAATGCTGATTCTCAAAATCGATGTCTACGTATATGTCACCGACGATTGTTTCCTTTTCCATTTCATACAGGTTGGCCAATGTTTTCAGCGGCTCCTGATGAAATGTATCTTTTTCCTCTATGGCAGGCACATATATAAAATCATCAATCAACGAATTATAGGCACGAAACCATCCCCAAAGCAGCAGGCGATGGTTGGATATGAGTGAGATCCGTTCTACTTTTTTATGATTCGACTTTACTTTTTCGAGGACATTTTCTAATTGATCGAATTTCAAATTCTTTAATGAGACGTTTTCCAGTTGAAATCCTTTCTTTTTGAATGTCCTGACCAGCTTCTGCAGTCTCGCGTCTTTTCTTCCTTCTTGCTTTAACACAAGCAGGATTTTCGCTGCCACCAAATCACATCCTGTTCTTTCATTAAATTGTTGATTCCCGCTGCAGGTTGTTCGCTTTCTGCGGGCTGGTCGGGAGTCTACGACTTTCACTCCAATCAACAGCTGGAAATCTGTTATTACCAAAGCAAAGTTTTCACATAAATTCCCTCTACAGAATATTCGCCTTCCGCTTGGCAATCAATTTTTCAAGAAACAATATGTTAGAGATCAACCTTGATTAAAAAATCCCCGAATCGACTGGACGACGGTATTTATTTCTTCTCGATTGAGGCCATTAAACATAGGTAGCCGAAGCAGCCTCTCGCTTTCTGTTGTTGTAAAGGTATCCTGGCCGTGAAATCTGCCAACGGATTTTCCGATTTCAGTGGAATGTAGCGGAATGTAATGGAAGACTGCTCCCACCCCATTCTTTTTCAAATAGTCGATAAGACGGGTTCTTTCGTCAATATCCTTGAGCTTGATATAGAACATGTGGGCATTATGCAGGCACTCCTCCGGGATGTGAGGGAGCTCGATTAAGCCGCTGTTTTTCAAGGGCGACATTCGCTCATGATAATGCTCCCAAAGCGACAGTCTTTCTTTGTTCACTTCTTTTGCCGCTTCGAGCTGTGCGAACAAAAATGCTGCGTTCAACTCACTCATTAAATAAGATGAACCAATATCGACCCACGTATATTTGTCGACATGGCCGCGAAAAAATTTCGAACGGTTCGTCCCTTTCTCCCGGATGATTTCGGCACGTTCAATCAAATCCTGGCGATTGATGAGAAGCGCCCCGCCTTCGCCGCAATGGTAATTCTTCGTTTCATGGAAGCTGAAGCAGCCGAGATCACCGATCGTCCCAAGCGCCTTCCCTTTATACGTACTCATCAACCCTTGCGCTGCATCCTCAATGACTAGAAGATTGTATTTTTCAGCTATTTTCAAAACGGCAGCCATTTCGCAGGAGACACCCGCATAGTGAACGACTGCAATCGCCTTTGTTTTCTCCGTCACGGCTCCTTCCAATAGGTGTTCATCGATGTTCATCGTATCTTTTCGGATATCAACGAAAACGATTTTTGCGCCGCGGAGAACAAACGCATTGGCGGTCGACACAAAGGTATAGGAGGGCATGATGACTTCATCGTCCGGTCCGATATTGGCGAGGATGGCAGCCATCTCAAGAGCATGTGTGCAAGAAGGCGTGAGAAGGACTTTTGGACAGGAGAGATTTTGCTGAAACCATTGGCTGCATTTTTTCGTGAAGGTATGGTCTCCGGAGAATTGATTATTCGTTTCAATCACTTGCCTTAAATAATTCATCTCGATTCCGGTTACCAGCGGTTTATGGAACGGGATCATTCGCTCACTTCCCCATCGGCGTCATAAAATGTTTTTTCGAACCTTAAACACTTCACCCCTCTGACGATTTGTTCGCCATTTTGCTTGAATCCGGCTTTTGTAAAACATTTGATGGAAGGCGTATTTTCCGGGCGGATGAAGGCGATATACAGCTCTGGTGTGAAGAATTCCCGCGATGTATGTATAGATTGATTGACGATAAGGTGCGACAAACCTTTGGAGCGGTAATCTTTATTTAATGTAATGCTGACTTCCCCATCTGACGCTACACGAAAAAAAGCAATTGGAATGTCATGTTCCTCCACGATCAGTCCGACATTGGCCGATTTTAGAAAAGAACCATACCAAACAAGATGGGAGGCATAAGGGATGGAGTTCTGATTCAAAGACATTTTTCTTGTTTGGGCTTCTGTTGAGAATTCGTATACGAGGTCCACATCTTGGGGAGTGAGTTTGCGAATGGTGAACATTCGTCATCCATCCTTTCTATTCAAGTGCCTATTACCGATCCAAAATTTTGTTGTTTACCCGATTGAGCATTTCACTCGCCAGTCTAAGTGATTCGAAGGTGCCGGCATCGGTCCATTCTCCAGCCAAAATGCCATAGCTGAGCTCGCCTTTTTTCGATATATAAGTTGTTCACTGAGGTGATTTCAAGCTCCCCCCGTTTGGATGGATTAATCTGCTTAATCAAATCAAACAACTGCTCATCGTACATATAAATGCCGACGACGGCGTACCTGCTTTTAGGCTGTTTGGGCTTTTCTTCAATCTGGATGACCTTTTTTTCATCCAATGCGGCAATCCCGTATCGTTCCGGGTCGCTGACTTTCCTGAGCAGCACTTTTGCCCCTGAAGGCTGCTTCATGAACTCATCCACATACGGACGGATACTGTGAGTGGCGATGTTATCCCCCAAAATGACCGCACACCTCTCCCCGCGTGTGAATGAATGTGCAAGGGAAAGGGCATGAGCCACCCCCTTCGCCTCTTCCTGTACCTTAAATGTAAATTCACAGCCGAATTCCTTGCCGCTTCCCAGCAGCCGGACGATTTCGCCCATATGGTCTTTGCTGGTCACGATTAATATTTCGTCGAACCCGGCAGACCGAAGCTGCTTGATCGGATTGAAAATCATCGGTTCTTTTCCGACAGGGAGCAAATGCTTATTGGTGATTTTCGTTAGAGGATAGAGGCGAGTCCCCTTTCCGCCAGCCAAAATGATGCCCTTCACTACCTCACCTCCATATCTTCAACTGAAAACACTTCCTGCCTTTACCAAACTCTCCGGCGGAACGATGCGATGATCGACCACCACCGCCCCTGCTCCGATGAAGCTATCCCTGCCAACGGTACAATAACCGCATATCGTTGAGTTGGGGGATAAAAACGTCCCTTCCTCGATTTTGGCGTTATGATTGATGACCACCCCTGGCCAGATGACGACCCCTTCACCGATGGAAGCATGCATATCAACTACTGCACTGTTCATGATGATTGCGCCGGTTTGTATCGTGGCCGTTTGGCACACATATGCTTTCGGATGGATAAGCGTCGCCATATCATAACCTGATGAATGAAGCTGTGCCATCACCTGTTTTCTGTCGTTGAGACTGCTGTATCCTAGAGCAATCGCAACCTCGTATAAGTCCGGAGGATATTCATTATGGATCAGTTCGATCAAATCAAAATCTCTTTCTAATTCCGTCACGACACCTCCAATTTTCCATCCAGTGTCGACTGCGAGCTGCCTGACCACTTCGGAAAGCCCATATGACCCATATATCAATAAAGACTTATCCACAACCATCACATCACTCCTTCTCTTCCATCATTTTTATGTACCGTCGGACTGTCGACTTGAGTGCATATTCAAATGGATAATCCGGCTTCCAATTCAACTCGGACTTGAGTTTGTCGGCATTCATCGCATAGCGGAAATCATGCCCTGGCCGGTCTTCGACAAAGGTGATCAACTTTTTGTAGTCTTTTAATTCCTTATCAGGTTTCATCTCATTGAGTATGTGGCAAATGAGCGATACAAGATCAAGGTTCCTCCGCTCATTTTGAGCCCCGATGTTGTATATCTCTCCCACCTGTCCTCTGTGGAAAACCGCATCAATCGCCCGGCAATGATCGAGGACATAAAGCCAATCTCGGATCTGTTCACCGTTCCCGTACACCGGAATCGATTGATGATTCAGGGCATTGTGGATGATCTTGGGGATGAATTTTTCTTCATGCTGATGGGGACCGAAGTTATTGCTGCATCTTGTCGTGAGCGTCTGCAGTCCATACGTTTTCCAGTAAGCACGGACAAGATGGTCGCTCGCCGCCTTGGTCGCTGAATAAGGGGAATTCGGCAAAAGCGAAGATTCCTCTGAAAATGCATCATCATCTTTGGTTAGGCTTCCATAAACCTCATCTGTTGATATGTGAACAAAACGCGAGGTTTCCAGCCGGCCTTCCTTTGTCCACAGCTTTCTTGCCTCCTCCAGCAAATGAAACGTGCCGACGATATTGGAAGAAATAAAGTTGCAAGGGGATTGGATCGATTGATCGACATGCGATTCGGCCGCCAAATGGATGATATGGTCGGGCTTATACTGCTCCATCGTCCTGTGAATAACTTTTTCTTTCGCTAAATCCGCATGGACAAATGTGTGCGAATCTGGGGATAACCCTTTCAAATAGTCCAAGCTTGACGCATAGGAAAGTTTATCAACATTTATAATGTGATCATGTGGATATCGGCCGAGCCAATAATGGATAAAATGTGAGCCGATGAACCCCGCCCCACCAGTAACCAATATCGTTCGAGCAAGCGCTCCTTGATCCATACCGCTTCATCCCTTTTCCTGAAAATAAGGATCTTTTCATCAGCTTATTCTGTTGGGACTTGGGCTATGTCTGGGGATAGAAAAAACCACCGTTAAGACGGTGGTCGTGCGGGTTGATTTCCGCTGCAGGATGCTCGCTTTCCGAGGGGCGGTCGGTGAGCCTCCTCGCTGCGCTGCGGGGTCTCACCATGCCCGCTGATCCCTCCGGAGTCTCGCACCTGCCGCTCCAATCAACCACATAAATAATGGCTTACTTCAATAATACATTTTTTATACAAAATCATTTGAAAATATCCTTTGTTAACTTGAAAAAACCACCAAATATTCAGTGGTTTCAACTTAAATTACTATGTAAGGCTGAAGTTCTTTCTGCATCTTCTCGCTCCACTTATGGTAGGTCGGTGTCAGGCCTTCGGTTATGATCGAACACATTAGGGTTGGATCCGCTAGGTTGCCATCCAGCATGGAAGCTTCATTTACCACTAGTACGAATGCTTCAATCGTCTCTACCATTTTTTCTTCTTCTTGAAACAATATTTCCAGGGTGACATGGCTCTGGGCAATTTGTGCAAAAGCATCGATGACATCTTGCAGCACCACGTCGCCCTCGGTCTTTTCAAAATCGGTGAAGCTGGCTGCTACGTAGTCCAGTGCCTCGTTGATCGTTTCAATCAAAGCAGCATAGCGCTGGCAAAAGTCCAGCTGTTCTTCCGTCAAATTCAATGATTTCACCTATTTCCGCTTGTCGTAGAACATCCCGTCGAATTGCAAGTTTTCATATGGATTCATATAGCGCCGGACCGACGTCTTTTTCTTGGACAAACCGTTGATATCTCTCTTAATCAAACGTTTGATTAATTCAAGGTTCTTGCCGATTTCCTCGTTCCAGCGCACCATCTGCTTTCCCATTTTCTCTTCATCCGGAGAAAATGGCGGCTGGATGGACGGCAGGAGCTGATCGCGTTGATTAATCAAGCTTTCAATCTCTTGAATCGCTTCATCCCGTTTGTCTACCGGCACATCTACTGTCAGCTCATACAGCCGTTTCGTTGCGGCAAAGCACTCAAGAACTGCACTCATTAGGCCTGACCACCTGTGGCATGCTGCTTCTGGCGATTGAACTGGATGACCTGCTTCCACGTATCGCGGAACTCCGTGCACATACCTTCGACTTCTTCCAGGATGGAGATATCGTTTTGAATATTCGCTTCGATTAATCGGCGATTCATATAATCATAGAGCGCCATCATGTTTTGCGACACTTCTACATCCGTGTTCAAGGTCACCATCAGCTCTTGGATGATCTTCTGCGCTTTCAGGATATTCGTATTCTTCGCCTCAACCTCTTTCTTGCTGATCGCCTGTTTTGCCAGATTGATAAACTTCAAGCATCCATTGTATAACATCAACGTCAGCTCCCCGGGGGAAGCCGTACTCACCGAGTTATTCTGGTACGTTTGGTATGGATTGTTGACTGCCATGTTGACACTCCTTCATTTCTTGCTTAAATTTCATGATTACTGTCCGCCGCCGCCAAACTGATTCATTAGATAGGTGGCTTGCTGGTTGGATTTTTGGATCGCCTGCTCCATCGCCGTAAATTGGCGGTAGTAGCGGTCTTCTACATCTTTCATGCGGTCATTGAAACTGTCTATTTGATCGGTTAAGCTGTTCAAATCTCGCCCGATAGTAAATGTATTATTGACGCTGGATGTCTTACCAGCCTTTTGCTCGATTCCATCCATCGTTTTTTGAATCGTATCACGAAGCCTTCTTGCAATTCCCTTATCACTAGTTGTCGCCCCATCTTTGGCAAACAGCTCGTAGATTCCATTCGGATCCTTCGAAATGGCTTCCTTCAACTTGTCTGGATCAATGACGAGCTTCCCTTTATCCAAAAAATTGCTCGAAGTGGTGATGCCGATTTGGGCTAATTGACTAAAAGTAGATGAAGTCCCATTCACCGGAGAATAGAAATCATTCCTCATTTGATTCAAACCGCTTGAAAGGACGGAATCGTTATAAAGCGTCCCTTGTTTCGCCTTTTCATCCCAAAGCTCTGCTTCCTTATCAGACATTGCATCCCTCTGCTCAGTCGTCAATGGAGGGTAGTCACGATTTTTCCGCTCATCGATTTTTCCGTTCACATTTTCAATGAGCTTGTTGTATTCATCAACAAATTTTGTGATAGAGTCCAAGATATTATCAACGTCTGGAGAGGAAGAAAAATTGGTAGTTCCTGCTTCTTTCAGCGTGAATTCCACTCCATTAATGGAAAAGGTGTTGCTTGAACGCGTCGTTTTTAACCCATTAAAGGTAAACGATGCATCTACACCTTTAGTGCCCGATGCTTGACCGTTCGCATCTGTTGTTCCGTTCGCAGCATCATTTGTAAGATTCAAATGTAAGAAATTTGTCAAAAAGGAGTCAGCTGAATCAGTCAATTGAATTTCAGCAACATCATTCCCGGAAGCATCCTTTGCGTTTCCCGTATTCTTTGCAGTCATTGCTACAGTATTTGTGCCGCTATCATAAAACATGCTGACACCAAATTGCTTATTTATTTTGCTAATTAAACTATTCAGCGTTTCCTGAGTTGGATCAAACGTTAATGCCTGACTGGAAGTGTCTAGCTTCCCATCACTTCCGATTGAATCGATTTTGATAGTTTGAGTAGCCGTAAATCCATAATCACTCAGCTTTTTTGTTGGATCAATCGGAGCACTGCTGGCATCGAGAATAGAACTACTGCTATGCATCGTTGCTGCAGAAGCAATACTACCGACATCCAATGTTCCAGAAAAATCACCGGTAGAGCTTAGGTTGCGAATGAAAGCTACATTTTCATTCGAAGTGTTTATCGTCTTTTGAATAAATGTATTCTGCTTCATTACGCCATCAAAAATATTATTGCTGAAATCAAACAAAGATTTATTCACATCGCGGTAATCATCGCGCTGCCATTCCAAATAGGTTTTCTTTTGGTTCATCTTATCAAGCGGCATTTTTTCCGCTTTCATCAAATCTTTGACCATTTGGTCGATGTCCATACCGCTGGCCAAACCGCTGATTCTCAACGTACTCATGTGAAAACAGCTCCTTTATATCTTTTTATCCACCATCAACCCTAGGAACTCCGTCATCGCCGCATACATATCCAGCATTTTTTTGGATGGGATTTCCTTAATGACCTCTTGGGTTTTATCATCAACAATCGTGACATAATATTCCTTTAGCTTATCATGAAATTCAAATTTCAAATGTGTGTTTGATGCTGAAACAAAATCATTCATGCTATTGATGATTTTTTCTAATTTATCTTTTGTGACTTCTTGTTTGCTATCAACTTGCTGTGATTGAACCGGTTCAGCTGCCTTAGATTCTGTAGTCTCTTTTTGAACCGTTCCTGAATTTAACACGACATTGGGCGTTTGCCCCTGCAACCGTTCAATCATTACACGATCCCCTTTTTATAATTGTTCTATTTATTATATCGGCTCTTTTTCATTAGTTTTAATAGAAAAAAGGGTTGAGAAAATCATTTTCCTCAAACCCTTGACAATTATTTAAGAAGCTCCAACACTTGTACTTGAGACTGTTTAATCTGCGAAGCCATAGCTTGCTGCGCTTGGCTTAATATTTGCTGCTTCACCATTTCCATTGCTCCCTTTGCAATATCTCCATCTTGAATCCTGCTCATGGAAGCGGTAGTCGTTTCTTCATTAATGGATAACATCTTTGCCATATGATCTAGCGTATTCTCGACTGCTCCAACGCAACCTAATTCCTTTAATACAAAATCTAGAGCATGATCAATGACTCCAAGTCCTTTTTCTGCATCTTTTTGATTTCGAACACATACAATGCTGGTCTCACGGAGCATATTATCAAAAGAAGAAATTTGAACATTGTAGTTCTGGCCCGCATTTGCGCCAACTTGGTAGGTAAAAGAATTTGGTTCATACCCTAAACCTATCCTTGCTCGGTAATCTACTTTGACATCATGGCTGCCTAAATTAAGTGTTAAAGCTTCAGGTTTCAAAACAACTTTATTATTTTCCAACATAAACTTATCTTTGCTTATTTCAGTTCCATCAATAGAAACAGTTAATTGGTCTGGATCAATGTCAGAGTTCATTAAATCCATAGGCGTTTCATGCTCGCAATAAGGATCAAAATAATGATTGGGCATATTGTTGTTTAAAGGAATTTCAATGGAATCAAAATATTGAACTTGAAGGGACACCGACCCAGTTCCATTCGAAATATCAGGTCTAGCATTGCCAACAATCTCTACCTTTTCCCCATTTACATAGTATCCGTCACTAGAGGATGAAACCGATTTTTGTATTTCTTGCCCATTTATCAATACTTTATTTACATAAGAATTCGGAGGAATCGATTCATTCAGTGCACTGGATGTTAATGAATATACTTGGAAATCGCCAGTATTATCATCTTTTGTCGGCCTATATGATCCATGCAAAGATAAGGTTTGGGAGCCTGTGTCATAAGTATATCCATCATCCTTATCGAATGGAACTTCGACTCCATTCTGATAAACACGTATTGCCCTTGGTTGGGTTTGTGTTGATACCCCGTAATCCAATGTAGAAGGATTCAGCCGGAAATCATAGGAATCATTACCAACGATTGTAGCTGGTGATTCATATACATAATATACTTCGACATCTGGATTGGAATAATTCCCTGCATCAGGACGTGCATCCCCATACAACTCGATTTTATTTGTTCCATTATTATAATAGAATCCGTTGCTCTTCGTTGAATCATAATTTATTTCAATCCCATCTACAATCACTTTCATGGTAGAAGGACTTCCTGTACCATACGTCTCAGGATCATGAGTTAAAGGAACCTCTACTCTATCGTCAAATCGATCAATATCACCGTTTGCAGCGATCATTTGAATGGTATAGCGATCCCCTACGTCAGGACGGCTCATACCATATAGTTCGAGTGTATTTGTAGCAGGATTATATTGATACCCATCCACATTGGAATAGGAAATTTCTTCTCCTGAATTTCGATAAACACGGATGGAGCTTGGTGAGACATTGCTTCCTAAATAATAGATTTCAGGGAAGTCGTTTAATTTAATGCCATACACCTGATCTGATGTACTGGAATTATCCTTGATGTATTCAATAGAGATCAAAGGGTTGGTGGCAAGATCCGGGCGTGCATCTCCGTACAAGCTTATTTTTCCATTTTCATATGTATAGCCATTCGTTTTCGTTGAATCGTAAGCGATTTCTGTTCCACCTACATAAACCCGAATCGATCGATTTGCTGTAAGATCCGAATCAGTCAGATTGTAAGTATCAATCCCTGATGCGATATTAAAGGTCGGAATGCCATTGCGTGAATCATGATCGTCCAAATATTCCACTGAGACACTTTCATTGTATGCCGGTCGCAAATCCCCATAAAATTCAATTTTTCCCGAAGTGGCATCAACATATACTCCATTCGTACCCTCTACATCACTAGGCCGTGCAGCAAGCAATTGACTTTGGCCAACAGAGATACCCCCTACTGTTATTTTTAATGACCGCGGACCATTCTCACCATGCATATTATAAATCTCTGCGCCGGCTGGAATAGATGTAGTGAAGACATCATTTTGAGAGCCGTCTGAGTTAAAGGAAAAAGAATAATAATCCTGGGCATCGTCATTCCCTTCATTCCCAATGATCGCATCACCGAAGAACGTCACATTACTTCCGCTGATTGTGTAATAGCCTCCAGATGGCGACAAGCCCGAACCATCCCAATAAGTTAATACCCTTGGTCCATCATCATTTACCTTTTGGATGGTCAGAGAAGCATCTGAGGTATTCAAATTATATAAATTTGGTGTTCCAGGCAGGGACATCGAATTATTGGTTGGCGGTAAGTTTAATGTGTCCGTTTCCGGTATCACCGGCGCCGGACTACCTGAAACAGTTTTAGTAAAGAGATTTACATCTACTTTTTGAATATTTCCTTCATCATCTGAAAATACAAAGGAAGTATTTCCGCTTCCATCGACAATCGGCGAAAAACTGAATCCCCCGCTGCCATCATTCCCATTATAAGACGTATAAACCTGATAGTTAGACCAAGAACTTGTTGATGAAGACCGTTTATCTAAATAAAGGGATGAACCCGAAAATCGAAGTCTCATCAAACCGTTATCGCTTACCATTTTCTGACCTGCTCCTGGCACACCTATATTCTCCACCGGATCCGAGGATCCATCTGATGGCACTACATACTGTCCGCCATCCCGGCTTGAGGAAAAGAGAATGGAAGTCCCATCAGATGACCATCGAGGGGTATGATCAGCGACCGTCGTTCCCACATAGGATACAGGAGTTTCCGTAATTGTAGAAGTGGATGGGTTCAATATTTGTGGATTATAATCCGTTTGGATATCAGGTGGTGTAATTCGGTTATAGCCAACATGATTCATTTTAACATCAACGAAACTTGTTTCAGATGTCTTTGAGAGTTGAATCACTTTATCTGCAGTGCGGTTTTCATAAATAAAGTCACTTGGTGTTTTATTCGATAAAATTTTCATGCCATTGAAGGTAGTATGATGAACAATTTCGCTCAAGTTCATTTTTAATTGATCGACTTCGTTTTGGATGGCTACGGTATCAGCAGATGTTAATGAAGATGAATTTCCATTTACCTCTGTATTCGTTCCATTCATCGCTTGAACGGTGAGCTCACGCATACGCTGCATGATACCGGTAATCTCCTGCATAGCTCCATCTGCCACCTGCGCCAACGAATGAGCATCCTGAACGTTCCGGATGGCCTGGTGGCTCCCCCGTACCAACGCCCGCATTTTCTGGCTGATCGCCAACCCAGATGAATCATCTGCAGCAATCCGAATCCGCTGCCCTGTCGCCAGCTTTTCCAACGTTTTCTGCAACTTCGTTTCCGTCCGCTTCATTTTATTCGTTAACAATTTATCCAATCCGGTTCCTGTGATTAACATGTTTCCCCTACACTCCTCTCTATCTGTTTCCTGGTGTCTATTAATTTTTGTTTAATAATTAAAGAGCCTATAAAAATACTCCCATGTTCAGGGAGTATTTTGTCACATTATTAATATCGGAATAAACCAGAAAATGTTAATGGTGTTTTCCAGTTAAAAGTAAGAGAACTAAAAAAGAGAATTCCCTAAGGAACCCTCTTTTCTATAGCAAATATTAACGTAACAATTGAAGAACACCTTGTGGCTGTTGGTTAGCTTGAGCCAACATAGCTTGAGCAGCTTGAGAAAGAATAGAGTTCTTCGTTTGATTCATCATTTCTTTCGCCATGTCAACGTCACGGATACGAGACTCAGCAGCTGTTAAGTTTTCGCTTGAAGTGTTCAAGTTGTTGATTGTATGCTCTAAGCGGTTTTGTACAGAACCTAATTTTGAACGTTCAGCTGACACTTTTTGTGTAGCTTCATCGATTACTTTAATTGCAGTTGCTGATTGACTTTCAGTGCCCACTTGAAGGTTTCTTACTCCTAAAGTATCAGCCCTCATATCTTTAATAGACAAGTTCAAAGTTTGACCAGTATTTGCGCCTATTTGAAAGTTTGAACTTCCATCTGCATGATCATTTTCAGCAGTAGTAGTTGTACTAAAGTTTGAAAGTGCATTTGAAGCAGCTTCTTTGCGTACTCCAGCACTACTTTTCACTTCGAAAGATAAACCATTTACTTGTCCAGATGTTCCTGCATTTGCTGCTGTAACTACCATTGCACCTGCTGTTGTTGCTACAGAAGCCACTCCACCACCAGCGACAGCTGAAAGTGTATCGGTTATACTGCTTAAAGAATCAGAAGTAATATCAGAAACAGTAAAAGTAGAAGATTTCTGTGAGCCATTTATGGACCATGTAGCTGTGACAACGTCACCGTTTGCAAGTCCAAGATTATTTCCATCTTTATCAACTAAACTATCCAATGTTGTTCCATCAGCATTGGATGCATTCATGTTATTAGTTAAAACTTGTGTTGTAGAAGTCGTTGCACCATCTGCATCACCGTTTAAAAGCTTCTTAGTATTAAACTCAGTTTGGTCACCAATACGTTGAATTTCATCACCAAGTTGCGTTATTTCATCTTGGATGTTTTTACGATCTTGAGTAGTGTTGGTATCATTGGAAGATTGAACAGCCAATTCACGCATACGTTGAAGGATGCTATGAGTTTCGTTTAATGCACCTTCTGCAGTTTGAATCATTGAAATTCCATCTTGAGAGTTGCGGGATGCTTGATCCAAGCCACGAATCTGCCCTCGCATCTTTTCCGAGATTGCTAAACCAGCTGCATCGTCGCCTGCACGGTTGATGCGAAGTCCTGAAGATAATTTCTCCATGGATTTTGATTGTGCATTAGATGCACTATTCAATTGACGATAAGTGTTAAGTGCTGCAATATTGTGATTAATTCTCATTACTATTTTCCTCCTTGAATTTGGGGTTCACTTCCTTGTGAACCAGTTAAATTTTGTGGTCGTTCAACAGTAGGCCTCCTGCTGAATTTCCTTACAGTAGTTATATCGACACCGTTCGATGGGGTTTAATAGTTTTTGAGAATTTTTTTGCTTATTTTTCTGTTTTCGGCAATATATTCAAGAGATTGGCGATTCCAGTTGATGCCTCTTCATTTTCCTGACCGATTTCCAAATAGATTTCCTTGCGGTGAACCTCAATGTGCTTTGGAGCGTTGATGCCGATTTTGACTTGGTCTCCTTTGATTCCGACCACTGTGATTTCGATCTCCTCACCGATTTTGATGCTTTCTCCATTTTTCCTTGTCAGCACGAGCATATGATCACCCCTTCGAAGCTGGAAGCTTTTTGAATATGTACTGCTTCGTATTGTATTCCGTCTGTGTGAGGATCATTTGCTTGGCCTGCTGGTTGGCGAGGTTAAAAATAATCGGAGCCTGAAGATTAGCAGTACTTTTTTCAAAAGGATCCTTTACGGTCACAATAACCATTACGGCAACATCTTTTTCATTCTTCAAAGAGATTTGATCCAAGGTTCCGGGATCAACCTTGAAATCGTAGTCCTTTTCAAAATAGAATGGATTGGTCAAGACAAACGCTAGATCGGTAGTTTCTGTGGATTGCAAAATTTGAAACAAAGGATTGTCTTCCAATGGAAGAAGGATGAACTTCTTTTCATTTAAAAAACCTGGAATGCCGTTCACGAAATACCAGACTTCTTCTTGGGCAATTTCCATTACTCCATGATATTTTGTATTAATCTTCATTTTTCACATTCCTTTTCTTCTTATTGGATATTAACAAAATCAACTTGCAGATTGGCCTTTTGCCTTAATCCAATTTCTACATTCCCTGGTCGGTAGTTAATGAATGGTTTATGGATTTGTGTGTTTATGTCTACATTTTGAGACTGGGCATCAATATTTACTTGCCCTGGTTGAAAATGAACCTTTACTGAAAAGTTGGAAGGGATAAACCCAATATTGTAATCGTATTGAGGAGGCTCACTATTTCTTTCTGCCTGAGCTATCAGGGCACCTCGCCCATTTTCGATTCTCATTAATTCATCGCCCTCCTGTGAAGTCTGGGCTATGTTTTCCAAACATGCTTGACTGCCGTTTTGGGCCTCGTCACTTATATACCTTAATACGCTTTTTAAATTCATATCTGCCCACGCCTGGGACTGGTCGATTGTCAGCTGGGAGGGTGTCGTTCTCATTGTCAATTTCGCATTTTCCTGATGAATCTCCATGTCGGCTTTTGGCTGTTCAATGGTTTGAGCGGATGGAGTGCTTTGAATAGAAATTTTTGCTGACTGTGATTGCATTCTTATTTGCGGGACACTCATGGTTCATCACCTCAAATTGGAAAAGCTATTCTTAGAGAATAGCTTTTGATTTAAAGAGTATGTTACTATCGCAGAAAATCCATTAACGATGGCTGTATGATCCGAGCACCGACACTTAATGCCGCTCGCTGGACACTTTCTTCTGCTTTTAGATTCGTGATGACTTTTTCAATGTCGGCGTCTTCATTATCGGACATCACTTTGTTGGCGATAACCTCCTGTTCGTCGACGCGGTTTTCCATCAGTTGGATCCGGTTCATACGTGCACCAAGCTCCGAGCGTGCGTCCGTAACATTTTGAAGATGCCCATCCAATTTTCCTAGTTCAGCATTGATGTCATCCCCTGTTGAATTGGGATCACTCAGTTTATTGATTAAGTTGTCGATGTCGCCAAAAAGTCCTGAAGGCGGTGTAGTCGAGTTGTCCAGTGTGAAAACCTTCGAAGGATCAGCATTGACCTGAATATAGACCCCTTTTGAAAGTTCAATCTTCACCGGGTTGTTGTTCGTGGAAACAGTCGGTGGGGTTGTAGTTAGATCAACCGGCTGCTCTGTTGTGTCCGTTCCATTGAACAAATATTTATCCCCAAACTTCGTATTGGCAATTTGGACAAGCTGCTCCTTTAATTGAGTGATCTCCTGCTTAATTCCGTCACGCTGCGAGGCATCATACGTGTCGTTGCTCGCTTGGACGGTCAATTCGCGGATCCGCTGAAGTGCCTGTGTCGCTTTGTCCAAGGAGGAGTCCGAGTTTTCGTTCCAGTTGTACGCTTCACTGAAATTGCGTTTAAACTGTTCGACCTCCTGCAGATTGTTCCGGTAAGAAATCCCCTTCATGGCGACGACGGGATCGTCTGATGGACGGTTGATCCTTTTGCCGGTAGCGAGCTGATCCTGATATTTCCCCATGTTTTCATAGCTATTCGTTAAGTTTTTCAGCATATTTGCCGACAGCATATTTTGTGTGATTCTCATTTAATGGTCACCTGCTTACCTTCCAACGGTACCCATGCCGTTGATGATTTTATCGAGCATTTCATCCATGACGGTGATATTTCTGGCAGCAGCGTTATAGGCATGCTGGAATTTGATCATGTTCGTCATTTCCTCGTCCAGTGAGACGGAGCTGACCGATTGACGGCTTTCGTCCACCGATTGTCTGAGGGTGTCACTGTTCTTTTCGAGGCGATTGGCCTGCTGTGCATCGACGCCAAGCTTTCCGATCATCCCTTCATAGAAGGATTGCATCGATCCATTTTTGATCGCACTCAACTGAGTCAAATCGATTGTATCCGTTGTTCCTTCCAGCTTTTGAGACGTTGAGGAAAGCTCCATTCCCTGCAGATTGCTCAAGTTGATGGCATTGGAACCATCCCCTGCATCTCCAGGGACAGAAGAGGCAGCAATTTGATCAGGCTTTATGTCTGCCATTTCAATCAGCTTGGAAGCATCCTTATAGTTGTCCTTTGTCAAAGCGGCAGGGATGTTAAAGAAGTCTGGAGGGGTAGAGCTGTCATTCAATCCGTATCCCTTCTTTTGGATGGCGTTAAAGACATTCGCAAAAGTGAATGCCATTTGATCCAGGTTATCAAGCATTTCGGTATACGTCCCGTGGTCGACTTCATTTCCCCCTGCATCGGTTGTTTTGTAACCATAGGATTCAATCAAACCGCGCAGCTTCCCTTGGGAGAAGCTCATCTCCTGATTGCTGTTCAGCAGCGACAGCTCCCCTACTTGCTTCTCTCCAGTCGAATTGAACATCTTCAAGTCTTTATCGCCAATGTTTCCTGTCGGATCATAGGCAAGCTTGTTATCGCTTCCTTTGAATCCAAGCTGAACATAGTCTGATCCATTTACAAGCGTTTTTCCTGTACTCTTCCCAGTGGCATCCAACAGCTGAATATCATAGATGCCCTCTGCCATGTCAGATGGTTTCCCTTCCGATTTGACCTTTGTCACCTTAATGTCGACATATTGCGAAAGCTGATCGACGAGCTGATCGCGTTCATCGTATAGATCGTTCGGCAGATATCCATGCGGCTCGACCTCAC
The DNA here is from genome assembly GCF_003668575.1 of Falsibacillus albus. Taxonomy (NCBI): domain Bacteria; kingdom Bacillati; phylum Bacillota; class Bacilli; order Caryophanales; family Bacillaceae; genus Falsibacillus; species Falsibacillus albus. Next base: position 363,768 of record NZ_RCVZ01000003.1, read on the forward strand.
CAATCTGTTTATTTACATCACCGATTTTCTTCAAGATTGAATTGATATCGCGCAGGCTGACGCTGACCTCGTTCCCTAAATCGTCCTGGATCGAGGATAACGAGTCATGCAGGTAATGAAACGTGTCTGCGACCGCTTGTCCCCTCTCCAACACGACGGAGCGGGTTCCTTCATTTTCAGGATTGACGCTCAAGTCCTGAAGAGATTGCCAAAATTGGCCCATAACAGCGGAAAGACCGTCTTCGCTCGGTTCATTCATGATATTTTCCATTTTGCTCAATCCGTCTGCACGCGATTGCCAGTATCCTAGTTTATTATTTTCACCACGGTATTGAAGGTCGAGAAAGCCTTCCCTAATCCGCTGGATTGATCCCGCTTCGACACCGGTCCCCATCTGGCCGGGGATTTGCGGGCGATTCATTGCAGCTGCCGGATACGGTTCCGTCTGTGTAAAATTGACACGCTGCCTCGTATATCCAGGGGTATTGGCATTGGCGATATTATGTCCTGTTACGTAAAGGGCGCTTTGCTGGGTCATCATGCCGCGTCTGGCGGTTTCTAGCCCCATGAAAGTAGATGTCATGTTCCTTCCTCCACTCTGATTTGCTTGTCACACATTTATGCTTTTGATTCAAAAAGGGTATGATTTGTCGATTGAGACGATTCCTCGTGAAGGGTTTTTGAATACCCTGACGAGTTGATGTCTCCGGTCATGAGATCCAGATTCAACCATACATATTGCAAGGACTGTTCAAGGAGCTGTTGATTCAATTCGTTGATTTCCTTCAAGGAAATCAGCTGCTCCGTCAGCTTGTTTTGTAAAGTATGAGCCTTCATCTGCAAAGGTCCATCCAATTTTGGAATGATGGCTGAAATGGTCGCTTCCTTCAGCTGATGCTGCTTCTGAAGTGCATTTGCCGCATGCTGCCTTCGTTCATTCATCATTTCAATCGCTTTTATATGGGTTTGTTCATCTTTTATAAGATCGTTGAGGCCGCTAATGTCCCCTACTTTGATGACTTCTGTCTTCTTCTCGGCTAAATGCAAAAGGCTTTGGTGCAGTGCCGATAACTTTTCAAGACTCTCGATTAATTGCAGTTGTATGGACATGGCGAATCCTCCTTTTAGACCTACACTTTATATCGGTATTCGGACGGTATAGTTTATAAGACTGAAAGAATTAGTTCTTTTTACGTATAAATATGAATAACGGATTTTAATTTCCGCTCCAGGAAGCTCGCTTTCCGAGGGGCGAGCGTTGAGCCTCCTCGCTCCGCTGTGGGGTCTCACCTGTCTCGCTGATCCCTCCGGAGTCTCGCACCTTCCGCTCCAGTCAACACATTGTGATGAAAGATATACAAGAAACCTATTAAAAAATAAAACTTTCTAGAAATTAACTTTTATCAAGTCTTTGCTGCTATACATTTCTGTAATTTCAGAGTAGTCTTCGCTTTTCCTGGCGGAGTCGCAACTTGCACTCCAACCAACATCACGAAGTCTTACGTATAAATGTTAATGAGCATGCCCTGGATTTCTCCTACCATCCCGAGGATACCCATGCCTTTCTTTTCTTTCTGTAACACTTCGTTGGTCAAATCGATGAGCTTTTTATCCACTTCTTTGACGATTTTGTAGATTTTTGTCCTGCCTCTACGATTGAATCCTCTTTGCTCTTCCAGCTTAAGGCCATTCTTCACGGCATCCTCCATGAAAGCCTTGACGAGCTTTTTATATTTGCGGAGATCTTCAACGGTTTGTGATTTGGCTAAGACCTTTCCTTGTTCTTCTATCTCGCTGCCCATTTTTGCAAATCTATCATATAGGACATTTGTCCGCTTGCTCGCCATTACTTCTGTAAATGAAACGGATTCCGACGCGGCTTCTTCTTTCTTTTGCAGCCTTTGGAGAGTGGATTTTGAAACCTTTTGAACTTCCACAGCTTTCACCTTCGTTCTAGTAGTCTATTACTCTTATTCTAAAATAAGTAAGTTCAAGAAAAAAGAGGAGATGACAAAAATCACATCTCCTCCTTGACCGATTATTTCAATAATTGCAGAACGCCCTGAGGCAGCTGGTTGGCCTGCGCGAGCATCGCCTGACCTGCCTGGTTCAGGATATTGTTCTTCGTGAACTCCGACATTTCCTTAGCCATATCAACATCGCGGATACGGGATTCTGCGGACGTCAGATTTTCGTTGGCTGTCTGGATATTCGTCACTGTGTGCTCAAGGCGATTTTGGACCGCTCCAAGCTTGCTCCGTTCTTCGGAAACCATTTTGATGGCATTGTCAAAAACAGAAATCGCTGAGCTTGCCGCTTCCGCTGTGCTCACATCAACACCGTGGACAGCATTGACACCTGAAGTAGTAAGTGGCGTGAAATCTGCGTTTCTGGCAATCCCAAGTTTCGCAGCATCCATTACGCTGAGGGAAACATCCATCGTTTCCGATTGGTTAGCTCCGATTTGGAAGGAGAGCTTCAAATCTTCCCCTTGATTGGCAGCGAAATCTGCGTCGATCATTTCGATTTCAAGTCCGTTTGTTAATCCATCATCTGTTTTATTCGTTCCAACCGTCAATACATTATTTGAAACAGAATGTACAGGTGCTAGAGCTGACACAGGGTTTGGAGTATCAACTTCTGCTTGCGAAAGAACGTTATTGATTTCATTCAATACGGAAGGAATATCCTTGCCTGTTGGATCAATTGTAGCGGCACCAGATCCATAAGGCGCTGCAGGCGTTCCAAAATTGATGGTTAAACCATCAATTTTTAATTGATCCCCAGCTTTCGGGACTTCCGAAAATGTAATAGCAACAGGAGAAGCAGAAATAGATTGTAAATCCGAGCCTAAAACAGTTGTAGGATTATCTGCGTCATAAGGATTTGTGAAAGAAGTTCCTGATAAATCTGTTGATAAATTCTTATCTGACCCTAAATCTTGCACATCTTTAGGTGACATCATCATATTTGAAGTCAATGAGAGTTTCCCAGCAACAAAGGTTCCCGCATTATCTACGGCATCAATCTTACTAACTGAGAAAGAAGGATCATTTTGATCTATAGCATTTTTAAACGCTGCCATAAGACTATTAACATTGGCTGCTTGATCTGCAGCAGTGGACGCACTATCAATCCAACTAGCAGGATTAACAGAAATATTTCCGCTTACCACACTAGGAGTTGCACTTGTATCAATCTCATAGGTTTTCCCATTGATTGTAATGGTCTTTCCATCAATATTCGCTGCAGTATCTGATCCAAGAGCGGAGTCAAAATTCACATCCGCCGCAGCCGGTGAAGTCGGTTCTGCATTCACCTGTCCTGCCCATTTGCCAAGCCCTTGATAGCTGATTTTATCCGAACTGATTTTTGCAAAGCCTGTTCCTTGCTCAGAGCCGCTGAACAGCTTCTTTTGGTTGAACTGCGTCGTATCGGCAATCCGGTCGACTTCGAATGTCAGCTGATCCATTTCCTGCTGGATGGCACCTCGATCTTCATCCGTCAATGTCCCATTGGAAGCTTGAACAGACAGCTCTCTCATTCTTTGCAGGATGCTGTGCGTCTCATTCAGCGCACCTTCGCCAGTTTGGATTAATGAAACGCCATCAAGTGCATTGCGTTCCGCCATGTCCAAGCCGCGGATTTGTGAGCGCATTTTTTCTGAGATGGCCAATCCTGCTGCATCATCCGCCGCCCGGTTGATCCTTAGGCCGGAAGAAAGCTTCTCAAGGCTTTTGGATGTATTGAACATCGTTTGAGATAGGTTGCGATACGCATTAAGCGCCTGGATATTATGATTGATTCTCATTGGTTATTTCCCCTCTTCTACTGTATTCGTATCTCTCTCGTATACAAGGACTTGTTTTTCGTATGCATTTGCTTTTTGTCGTTTATAATCTGCCTTCACATTCGGTTTTTCCTTCAAGGACGCATTCCACGCATCGGCAATCCGATTCAGAATCTCCAAGACTTCCTTCAGGATGACCGGATCTTTTTTCAAATTTCCTTCGATCACCCGTTCGGCCATATAGTTATAAAGGGCATCCAATTGATCGGCGATGATCCCTGCTTCGTAATTAAGGCCGACACCGAATCTATGTAAAATATCATTCACATTTTTCAGCTTTATGTTTGCATCAATAAATTGCTTATTGTATATATCATGAATGGCATTGCTTAAATCGTCTATTGCCGCTTCGTATAAGAGCGACGTAATTTCTTGGGGTGACTTTTGATAAATCAATTCTTTTGTTAAAAATTCCATTTACCCATTCCTCCTGCTACTGTTTTTATCGGTCCGTGTGCAATGAAGTTAATAACTTTTTTCCATTTCTTCGATCAGAAGCAAAATTTCAGCAATGACGGAGTATAGCTGCGGAGGAATATTATCCCCAAGATCGATGTCCAGGAGGTGCTTGACAAGGCCGGCATCCTCCTGCATTTGGATATTGTGCTGTTTGGCCAGCTCGATGATCCTTGCTGCCAATGCACCAGAACCTTGCGCGACAACCGAAGGCGAGCCTCCCTCCGACTCATCATAGCGAACGACAGCCGCAGAAGGTCCGTTCAATGCCCTTTTGTTTTTTTGATTAAAGTATTGAGGCATCATATCGAAAAATCGTATCCTTTCTCCGTTATGATCGGCTGTTTAATGGATTGTTTTTCGTCGGCAGGCGTCTGCTTCTTCTCGACATGAAGCGACGAAAAATGAATGCCGCCAATTCCATAGCCGATTTCCTCGAGCCGTTCCTTCGCAATATCCGTCAACGGTTCCATCTTCTCTTTAAATCCTTGACTGTCATTTTTTATATCAATGGATAGATTTCGGTTGTTCGTCTTGAGGGAAATGCCTAAATCTCCAAGCTTCTTCGTCTCCAATAAGAAGAAGAGGCTGCAATTTTCCCAATCTATTTTTTGAGAATGCCCATTGGAATTAATATAGACCTTTACATTTTCCACCTGATCCTTTAAAACGAGCGGCAAGTTGAACATCATACTCTGAAGCCCAGAAGCGTCATTTTTGCTGAGGAGCTGCTGTCCGGTCATATTTTGCAGCATGGCATCCACTTTACCTGAATGCTGACCCGCACTGTCCGGATCGTTTTGCAGCTGCAATAATATATTTTTCAAATTGGATTCAGGTCCGCTGCTTTTTCCATTTTGAGCTAGTGCTTGTGCATGCTCCGCCTCGTGGGTCAAACCGAGCTGACGCATATATTCGAAGACGCCTCTTGCAGAAGGCTGCTGCTTTAAGCCTATCTGGGCTTGGTCGAATGCCTCCAGCAGCTGCTTCCCTGGCGAGGATGGCTGGAGCTGTGCTACTTCCTTTGAAACAAAATGCTGCATGCGGGTATCCGATGGCTTGAACATGATTTTATCTACCATCTTTTTAATATCTGCAACGATTTTCCGGGCTTCAGGATACTCACCCTGTGCAAGCAGCTGCTTCGCCTGTGATAGCTGAGAACTGGCGGTCAATAGCTTCTTTTCTGTTTTCATATCTGTATAAAGCATGAAATCGCTTCGCAGGATGGTTTGATCAAGCTGTTTGATGGTCGCTTCCAGCAGCGGCTTGGCAGCGGGTGTCTTCCCGATGCCCTGCTCGATCGTTTGCAGGTTTTTCGTGATATCCTGCTTAAACGATTTAAAGTCAATGGCCGCTTGCGATAGCTTCATAGAAATGGTTTTGACGATAAAATCCTTCGACTCGAAGGGAATGCTTGCAAATAATTCGTCATTGAGCTGATAGCTGTCATCGGCCTTTTGTGGATGACGGTCAGCCTGTTTCTTATTCACTTCCGCTGCGACACTTGTCAATGTGCTCATCAATTCCTGTCTGGCAGCCATTTCCTTTCCGATGTCCAACAGTTTCTTTGCTTTCTCCCCTGACTGCTGAATGGAAGAAACGAGATCACTTGGCAGCTGTGGAGACATGTTTTCAATTTCTTGAATGACACGGGCTAAGTCAGGCTCTTTTTTGATGGCTTTGATCATGTCATTCACTTTATTCAGCAAAACATTCTCTTGAGGTGCCTCAATAGGAGTAACAGCAACTTCGGTTGATGACTGCTGTTTCAAGGTTGACAACAACAAATTATTAGCGAGCTTCAGCAGCTTTTCAGCGTCAGGCGATCCGGCTTTGCTCTCCGCTAAGCGAAGTAATTGCTCACTTTGAACCACGCTCTTTTTTAAGAGAGCCGATTGCGAAGGATCCTCCTTCATTGCCTCTTTTAATAAAAAAATCGCTTTTTCCAAATCTCCGCTTTTGATGCCTTCCATCGCGGCAGAATATACATCTCCCGGCTTCTGATAGACTTGTCCTTTCACTTCAGAAAAGACAAAGCCACTGTCGATATCTTTTAAATGGTTTGCAAAAGAATCACCGAAGAGCGCTTCATGAACGGACTTCATTTGCAACGGCGTGAAGTCTATTCCTTTTTTTGCTATTAGGGATAAGGTTTCAAGCTTTTCGCTTAAAGTCCCCTCCCCATGTTCAATGAAATTTTTTATATCTTGGAATGTTTGCTTCGATAGTGGAATACCCTTTTTTTGAAGCATTTCCGCTGCAGCCTTTACATCGTCCGTCACTTTCTTTCCGTCATTCAACGCGGTCAAAACAGCTCCATCACTTGGTTTGACTGTGGATGATTGTACATTCGACTGGCTGGCAGCACTTCTGACTAAGGGCGGGGTTTGCTTCGGATCCACAACTTCAATCGTTGTCTTTCCTTGATTGGATATAGGAGGTTGTTCGAATTTTACCTTTATTTCCTGGTTTCTCACTTTAAGGACAGCTTCGTTGTTCGGCAATCTTTCCTTGACGGCGGCATGATAAATATCCCCTTCCTTCAGCGCCAAAGGTGAATCTGAAGGAGCTATGGATGAGACCTTTACATCATTGGTTACTTGCATTTTTTTCACTCTCCACACTTTTCTCCATGTTTGCCGCTCGTCCTTGAGCTTTTCTCAAACGTCCGTGTGTTTATTGATTTATCCTTTATAAAACTTAAATATCCCTTTTGCCACAGCCTTCGGATCGACTTGATATTGGCCGTTTTCAACCTTGGATTTGATTTCCTCGACCTTTGCCTGGCGTTCCTTCATCAGCTGGGAGGATTGCTGCATTTCCTTTGCGGCAGGTGAAATTTCCACTTTATCCGCTCCCATGCTTTTCGCTTTGTTATATTGCTCGATTTTGTTTGCTTGTTTTTTATATGGATTGATTCCTGATGGTCCGATATTGTTTATTTTCATATTCAACCCTCGCTTTCTTTCCGTTCAGATTGGTTTATGGTTATTATATCGGATATCGTTGAGAAATGTTTAGTGATAAGCGTTAGTACGATATTACCAATCTTGTTTTTATGTCTTTTTTCGTGAAGTTTGTTTCATATTTTTAAAAGTGAGTTCTGTTGATTTCCGCTCCAGGATGCTCGCTTTCCGAGGGGAGGTTGGTGAGCCTCCTTTGCGAGGTCTAACCTGTCCCGCTAATCCTCTGGAGTCTCGCACCTTCCGCTCCTATCAACTTCATTCATAGAGTGAAATATTATTAGGAAGTTAAAACAACAATCCTGGAGAAAACAGACCATCCATTACTTTTGTTTCGAAGAATAATATGTGCGGGTTTCACGAGCCCTAAGTTCTTCAGACCGTTTTTGTTCATTCTGAAAAATTTCCAAATCAGTCTTAAGCTCCCCGGAACAATCTGCGCAAAGCTTGCCCTGCTGAATAATTTTTCCGCATTTGTCGCACGGGTAGCCGAGATTCGGGAAGTGCGTGACATTGAGCCTGCCTTTGCGGACGAATTTATGGATGAGATCCTCGGAAACACCGGTCTGTCCTACGATTGTCGGGATCGTTGCTGCACGGTTTTCCCTCTTTTTTAAAAATTGATAAACTTTTTCATAGTCTTTTTCTTCTTGTTTATAGCATTTTTCACAGATATCCCGAAATACACTTTTGACAAATATGCTTCCGCAAGTAGGACAGTTTGTAAGCTCTGCCATCTGTATGATCCCCCTTGTTGACCCTTTTTCTACCTTTTATATCGGAAGAAGACAGGACTTTTTAAGTGCTTCGGGCAATCGTTAAGGAAGAAATTTTTTTCGCGCCGGCTTCCTTGAGATTCTTCGCCGCCTGTCTGATGGTCGTCCCGGTGGTGTAAATGTCATCGATGAGGAGGATTGATTTTTCCTCCAATGCTTCCGATGCAGTTTCATTCAACTGGAAAACCTGCTGCAGGCTGATCCGTTCCTGCCTTGATTTTTTTGACTGCTTTTCTGAATGAAGACGGGTAAGAAGTGAAGTCGTTTTTAAGCCTGCCTCCTTCGCTAGGGCCTCCGATTGATTGAAGCCCCTTTCGTATTGGCGCTCCGGGCTAAGGGGGATGGGAACGATATAATCGTATATTTTTTTCTTAATCAAACGTTTGATTAAATCCGCAAAACCCTTGGCCAGCACGTAATCCCCGCGATATTTAAAGCGAGACAAATATTCTTTCAAAAAATCATTGTACTCAAATAAAGAAGTGTTTCGATCGAGGACTCCCGTCCATTCCTCCTGTTCTTCCCACTTATGGCAGTCCAGACAGATCTCCTCTCGGATGAATTCAGGAGAAATGGCAGCAAGCGGTCTGGAACATATAGCACAGGCCCCTCCTTCTATCTTTTGAAGATTTTTCTTGCAGTCCTCGCACAGCACTTCAAAGCTGATTCCATGGAAAAACGTATTCCAGTCGATTACCGGTACGACTTCCCTGCCACAAAATAAACACGGTTCATTCATGTATGAGCCACCCCCTTTTAGCTCCTTCTTTATTCATTTGACGGATATGGCCAACGGCTTTCACCATCGTCATCGTTTTACCGTGATGAAAGAACGTGATATTCCCTTGCGGCAGGTCGCTCCTCCTGCCGACGCGGCCGGAAATCTGGACGAGTGCTGCTTCTTTGAACCCGAGGTCATCTGCGCCGACGACGGCCACATCCACCCCGGGAACCGTCACTCCTCTTTCCAAAATGGTCGTCGTCAGTAAAATCGGGATATCCCCTCTCCTCATGCTTTTAACTTTCACTTTGCGTTCTGGATCTTCGGCATGAACAGATTGTATATCGGGATGCAGCTGCTGAAAAATCGGAAGTGCCATCTGCATCGTTTCGATGTGAGGGAAAAAGATGAATGCTTGTTTTTGCTGCTGGAGTCGCTCTTTGGACCATACGGCTATGGAATGAGGAAGCTTGCCTTTGCTGATTTTCTTTTGCCAGTTTCCAGCCCAGGCGATATTGGGAACAGGAAGCGGATGGCCATGGTAGCGGACGGGGATTTTGACCGTTGGGAGAGTCCCTTTTCGGCTTTGTTTTTTTAGTTTTGAACTAGGAGTGGCAGTCAATAAGATGAGTGATGATTGCTTCTTACGGGCTTTCTCCACGGCGAACTGCAGGGTCTTATCGTAAGCGTATGGGAATGCATCGACTTCATCGACAATGACGGCATCAAAAGCGGCCTGAAATCGGTAAAGCTGATGGGTGGTTAATAGTGTCAGCGGTGAGTATTCATTTTTTTGCTCGCTTCCGCCAAATAGAGAAACAACAGGGATATGTGGAAAAGCGTTTTGAAGACGCGGCGTAAGCTCATGGATGACGTCCGTTCTCGGGCTGGCGATGCAAATTCGTTTTCCAGTTTGAAGTGCCTCGTGAATGCCGGCAAATAGCACTTCCGTTTTCCCGGCTCCGCACACGGCCCAAACAAGGAGTTTTTGATGGTTTTGAATGGCTGTGACGACCTGCTTCGACGCTTCTTTTTGGCCTTCGGAGAGCTGGCCGTTCCATTGAAGGAAGGGGGCAATTTGATTGTCTCGTGTTGGACCTGTCCACGTTATCAGTGGGGTGCAGGATGAAACACGTCCCATCATAATGCAACACCTGCAATAACGGCATTTTTCCTCATGGCACCGGGAACACGACATATCTCCAAACAGATGCGGATCTCGATTTCCACAGCGCATACAGGATCCTTCTTGAATTCCTTTTTGAAAAGATAAGTGGCCATGAAGGTAATGTTCGTAGAGAGTTTGGAGTGTGAAGGGGATTTCATCAAGTAGGAGGGCTTTTCCGATGAGGAGTTCTTGCAGAGGGGGTGAATAATTGAATTGCTTGAGCGGGATGGTTGAAAGGTGGTCAAAGCGGGCAATTGACTTCAATTGCTGTCGATTTTCCTCTGGGACAAATGGTTCGGGGATTAACCTTTCATTTTTAATGACAAATCTCAATAAGATCTCTCCTTTTTTATTAAAAATGCGCCAGGCTCCTTAAAAAAGCGCTGGCGCTGATGCTGAAATTTTAATGTTTTACGCTGAGGTTATTTTTTACCCAAGTCAGTCCCATCGCGCCTTCACCAAGATGCGTGCCGATGACCGGGCCGAAATAGCTAATGGACATTTCCACGTTCGGATATTTCTGCTCGATTTCCTGCTTCCATTCAAGCGCATCTTCCTTCCGGTTCGCATGAATGATGCAGGCCTGATATTCATCTCCGGATTCCGCATCCTTGCCGAGAAGCTCCTCGATCCGCTTCATCGCCTTTTTGCGTGTACGGATTTTTTCAAACGGCATGATGATTTTATTCTCGAAATGAAGAAGCGGCTTTACTTGAAGAAGACTGCCGATGAACGCCTGCGCACCGGATAAACGGCCGCCGCGCTGGAGATGGGATAGGTCGTCAACCATGAAATAAGCACGCAGCGACTCCTTCATCACATCGAGGCGGGAGATGATTTCACTTGGATCAATAGCCATCGCCGCCATTTTAGCCGCTTCAAGCACATAAAAACCTTGCGCCATGCAGCTGATTTCGGAATCATAAGCGTACACCTCGATCCCATCTACCATGCCGCCGGCCGTAATCGCTCCTTGATACGTGCCGCTGATGCCGCTGGAAAGGTGGATGCTGATCACCGCGTCGTAATCATTTGCCAATTTCTCATAAAGTTCTACCAAGTCACCGACGGATGGCTGGGAGGTCGTCGGAAGCTTGTCCTCTTTCTTGATTTCCTCGAAAAACTCATCCGCTTGAAGATCGACTTCTTCGCGGTAGGATTCCCCGGATAAAATGACATTCAAGGGAATCATATGTATATGATGCTTCTCACGCAATTCTTTCGGAATATACGCGGTGCTATCCGTCACAATTGCCGTTTTCATAAAGGTTACCTCTCTTTTTGTTTTGTCAGTTTGGATGTCGTATATATGGTTTCCATTTTATATGAAAAACTGGTGGATTGCATTAAAAATATTGGCTTTTGGATGCACACATTCTCAGCTATACCGGTTGGTTCGTGTTAACTTATGTTTAGCTTGTTCAGGTGCCGTTTTCGAACGATATCCGAATTTCCGTTAGGAACTGTCTTACATGTGCTGCGAGAGCCGTCAAAACTGCCGAGTCCACACAGCAGTGGGACAAATTGTGCTAATTCATATGGACTTTACGAAAAGTGTGCTGTTTGATCAGTCAAAAGGTGAGAGTTGTGATTTCCGCTGCTGGATGCACGCTTTCCGGAGGGCCTCTTACGATTTGAGGTCGTTCAATGTTGGCAAAGGACAAGGGAAGCTTCGACAGTGGCACATCGTACGAAGAAAAACTCCTGGCGTTTTTCGAGGACGTGCCAAACTTAATCGAACATCAGCCCTAAATCTCCTCGTTGCGCTGCTGGGGTCGCACCATGCCCTGCTTACTTTATTTTTTGCACACAAATCCTAATAATTGCGTGTAAATTCGAATTTTTGCGCGTAAGTCAGATTTTTTGCGCCTAAATCCCATTTTTTGCGTCTAAGTCGGATTTTTTGCGCCAAACATCATTTTTTTGCACGCCACGGCCTATTTCGCCCCTTTATTTCCCCATCCAAAACTTTCTATGTTGACAACTTGTATATACAGGATTACAATAAACCTACAACTTGTATATACAAATCGTTTGCAACTTTATGAAAGCGCATTAATTTTAACGTTTGTTTTTCGCTATTGTAGGGAATTTTTTTAGCAAACAGTTGTAAACGGTTACTTACTTAAAAAATCCGTTCTATAAGGAGGAACAAAGATGAGCGTAAGCAAAGAGTCGGTTCAGCAAATCGTGGAAGCCATCGGCGGAAAAGAAAATATCCAGACAGCAACGCACTGTGTCACTCGACTTCGTTTGGTTTTGGCGGATGAAGGGAAAGTCGACAAAAAGAAGCTTGAGAATATCGATATCGTCAAAGGTTCATTTTCATCAAACGGGCAATTCCAGGTCGTCATCGGACAAGGTCTCGTAGACAAGGCCTATAAGATTTTGGTCGCGGAAACCGGAATTGGTGAAGCTTCCAAGCAGGATGTAAAGGATGCAGCAGCGAAGAACCTCAATCCATTGCAGCGAGCGATCAAGGTCTTGGCGGATATTTTCATCCCGATCCTGCCTGCGATCGTAACAGCCGGTTTATTGATGGGCTTGAACAACATTTTAACTGGTAAAGACATTTTCTATCATGGAAAGTCGTTCATTGAGGTCCATCAAAACTGGAAAGACTTAGCGAGCATGATCAACTTGATCGCGAATACGGCATTTACGTTCCTGCCGGGCTTGATCGGCTGGTCGGCAGTCAAGCGGTTTGGCGGAAGTCCATTGCTCGGGATCGTTCTCGGCTTAATGCTCGTCCATCCGGATCTATTGAATGCATGGTCCTACGGGGATGCTAAGGCGAAAGGCGAAGTTCCTTATTGGGATCTGTTCGGATTAAAAGTTCAGGCTATTGGTTATCAAGGACAAGTATTGCCGATCTTATTCGCATCTTACTTATTAGCCAAGATTGAAACGTTCTTGAATAACCGCGTGCATGATTCGGTCAAATTGCTGGTCGTTGCACCGATTGCCCTTTTAGTCACTGGTTTTGCAACGTTTATCGTCATCGGTCCTGTGACATTCTGGATCGGGAACAATATCACGGATGGCGTCGTTTGGATTTTCAATCACTTTGCTTGGTTGGGCGGATTGATCTACGGCGGACTTTATGCCGTGATGGTTATCACAGGGATGCACCACACGTTCCTTGCCGTTGACCTGCAATTGGTCGGCAGCAAAGGCGGAACATTCTTATGGCCGATCCTCGCGATTTCAAATATTGCACAAGGTTCAGCAGCACTTGCGATGCTGTTTGTCGTAAAAAAAGAAAACGAGAAGCTTCGCGGCCTTGCCGGAACTTCAGCGTTATCGGCTTATCTCGGAATTACCGAGCCGGCGATGTTCGGTGTCAACCTCCGCTTCCGCTATCCATTCATCAGCGCATTGATCGGATCGGCGATTGCCGGGATGATCTTGGCGATGAGCGGTGTGAAGGCGTTCTCCATCGGTGTTGGCGGACTTCCAGGGTTCTTGTCAATCATGCATCAATACTGGCTCGTCTTCTTCATCGGCATGGCCATCGCCATCGTCGTACCGTTCGTACTGACGATTATCTGGTCTCGCTTTGCAAAGAATGACGTTGAAGCATAATTAAATCTAAAAAAAGGTGACAGGCACCATCCAAATTCTGGATGGCGCCTGTCACCCTATCAAAATATGAGGTGAAATTGAAATGACACACGCGTGGTGGAAGAAAGCAGTCGTATATCAAATTTATCCGAAGAGCTTCAATGATACGACCGGAAATGGGGTCGGAGATATTCAAGGAATCACGGAGAAGCTTGATTATTTGAAGAAGCTTGGTGTCGAAGTCATTTGGCTCACACCGATCTATAAATCCCCACAGCGGGACAACGGCTATGATATTAGCGACTACTTTGGCATCCATGAGGAATACGGCACGATGGAGGATTTTGACCATCTTCTTCAGGAAGCCCATAAGCGTGATTTAAAAATCATCATGGACATTGTCGTGAACCATACCTCGACCGACCACGAATGGTTCCAGGAGGCCAAAAGCTCAAAGGACAACCCACTCCGCGATTTCTATATTTGGAAAGACGGAAAGCCTGACGGTTCCGAACCGACGAATTGGCAGTCTAAATTCGGCGGGAATGCATGGAAGTATGATGAAGAAACTGGCCAATATTACCTTCACTTGTTCGATGTCACGCAGGCAGATTTGAATTGGGAGAATGAAGAGCTTCGTGAAAAAGTATATGATATGATGCGTTTTTGGGCAGAGAAAGGCGTAGATGGCTTCCGCTTGGACGTGATCAATCTTATCTCGAAGGATCAGGATTTTCCTGACGATGACGGATCGGTTCCACCTGGTGACGGCCGCAAATTTTACACAGACGGCCCGCGCGTCCACGAATTCATGAAGGAAATGAATCAAGAGGTCTTTTCAAAGTATGACATGCTGACGGTCGGGGAAATGTCCTCCACCTCCATCGATCACTGCATCAAATACAGCAATCCGGAACGAAATGAACTGAGCATGACGTTCAACTTCCATCATTTAAAGGTCGATTATCCGAACGGGGAAAAATGGAGCGTCGCCGATTTTGATTTTCTGAAGCTGAAGGACATCCTTTCGACATGGCAGTCTGGGATGAATGAAGGCGGCGGCTGGAATGCCCTCTTCTGGTGCAACCATGACCAGCCCCGGATCGTCTCGCGCTATGGAAATGACGGAAAATACCGGGTGGAATCTGCCAAGATGCTGGCAACGACGATTCATATGATGCAAGGCACCCCTTACATTTATCAAGGGGAGGAAATCGGGATGACCAACCCCAAATTCACGAGTATTGATGAGTATCGCGACGTCGAATCTTTGAATATTTATGAGATTTTACAAAACAAGGGCAAATCGAATGAGGAAATCCTTGAAATTCTCCGCCATAAATCACGCGACAACTCACGTACTCCCGTTCAGTGGAACAAGGGGGAGCATGCCGGATTTACTGAAGGAACACCGTGGATCAATGTGGCGAACAATTTCGACGAGATTAATGTAGAAAAAGAATTAGAGGATGAAAACTCTGTTTTTTATCATTATCAGAAGCTTGTCGAACTTCGCAAAACACATGATATCATCACGGATGGGGACTACAATCTGATCCTTGCCGATGATCCGCAGATTTTTGCTTACATCCGCAGCACAGATAAGGAAAAGCTGCTTGTCGTGAACAATTTCTATGGAATAGAGGCCGAGTTCACGCTTTTAGCACAAGCTGGCATACATGAGGATTCAAAAAGCGAAATCCTCATTTCCAATTACGAAGACTCACCAAACAATTACAAACAAATCAAGCTTCGACCTTACGAATCAATTGTTTATCATATCAAATAAATGGATGGTGCCAGGCACCATCCATTTATTTTCCATTTCCACTTTTATCTTGCATGACGCTGGTGGCAATGATCTTCCACCCGCCATCTTCTTTATGGAATGTATTGATTTGTCTTGTTAAGCTTTTGGCGCTTTGTCCGGTTTGGGGATCGGTCACCGTCGTTTCAATTTCTGAGAACACATTGGCTTCCTGTTTCTTTTTATCATAGTCCATAATGATGATACTTTTTGGATTCAGTCTTACATCCATGTGATCGAACGTGTTCTTCGTATATTTCTTTTCACTGTCATAGTCAAATGATTTTGGATGTTTGGAAATGATGCTCATATATGCATCTATATCTTCTGAATTGAATGCCTGGAAGTACTTGTCCATCACCTTTTGAAGGGCGAGGCTGTCTTCCTTCGAAATATTTTTCGCTTCCTTGATCGGAGGAGCGCTTGTTTGAGCTTGATCCTGATCTGACGCGCCAGTATCTGTTTTTGTCTTAGCATCCGGCTGGTTTTGATCGACCGAATTTTTTGGCTCGGAGGATTTCTTTTCATCCTTTTGGCTGCAAGCTGAAACGGACAGCAGCAACATTCCTGTGATGACGCCGATTAGAAGTAATTTAAAACGCTTCATGCCTTCACTGCCTTTCTGTGCACCTTGATGTACAACATCTATATTTTAAAGAAATTTCAAACATATCTCAACAATTAATGAACAGATGCGTTTTCCCACCTAGGCTGTGATAAAATAAATTTGGAATTAATGGAATTTAGAATGATGCGTAGGGAAGGTGAACTAGATTGTTTTGGACAATTATCGCTTTTCTTTTAGCCATATTTTATTGGTTCTTCCATATAAGGCTTTTTACTATGTACGTCCGTTATGGCATCCCGCTTGGAGCAGTTATATTTAGTACCTTTACTGTAGTGGTTGATATTCTATTTTTTATACGCCCTTTGATTATGGGGACTTTCATGGATGGGGAAACCTTATTTGGGATGGGTTTCATCAGTTTTCTATTAGGATTATGGCAATTTGCCGTGGTAACGGATGCCCCGAAGGATATTCCCAAGTGGAAAAAAGGCAAGATTTTTTCCGAAACATGGGAAGTGGATATGGGAAACGACGGATTTTAATAAAGGGCTGTTTTCTCACAGATTGGGGATTTCAGCCCGATTGCAGAGGTTGATTGGAGTGGAAGATGCGAAGCTCCTGGAGGCTCACCGCCCGCCCCTCGGAAAGCGAGCATCCTGCAGCGGAAATCAACCTTGCATAGCCTTTTAAAATAGCAGCATACTTTGCGAAATGAATAACGAGCAAGAGAAACGATGGTGATATTCATGACAAAAAACAATAAATATATGCAAATCTATCAAGACCTTTCCCAGCAGATTGAAAAAGGCACTTACAAGCCGTCAGAGACGCTCCCTTCAGAAAACGAACTGGCGGAAATCTATGAGACCTCGAGGGAAACAATCCGGAAGGCCCTAACCCTTCTCTCACAGAAAGGCTTCATTCAAAAAATCCGGGGAAAGGGCTCCATCGTCCTTGATGTATCCAAAATGAGCTTTCCCATCTCTGGGCTTGTCAGCTTCAAAGAGTTGCAGAATTCATTGGGCAGGGAATCCAAAACGATCGTCTATGAATTCGGATTGATCAAAGCGGATGAGGAAATAGCCAACCATTTGAATATGAAGATCGGCGATGAAGTATGGAAGGTCATCCGCGCTCGGCAAATCCAAGGGGAACGAATCATTTTGGACAAAGACTTCTTTCAAAAAAAGCATGTCCCCGTTTTGTCAAAGGAAGCATGCGAAAACTCGATTTATGAATACCTGGAGAACGAGCTGCACATTTCCATCAGCTTCGCCAAAAAAGAAATCGTCGTCGAGCCCTGTACTGAAGAGGATCGGAACTACCTGGACCTGGAGAACTATGATCACGTCGTCGTCGTCAAAAACTATGTGTACCTGGACGACGCAACCCTCTTCCAATATACAGAATCACGACATCGCCTCGATAAATTCAGATTCGTCGACTTTGCGAGGCGCAGACATTAACAACTAGCTTGTTCCTAAATGCGGTCGAAACTGGCCTCTTTGGCGTAGGTGTAGATGACCTGCTCCTTCAATATATTTCATATATGTGAAATAATAGCCCCTCGACAAACAGTTGAAACTAATTAATGATTTCCAAAATGGATCTACCTTTGATTGGAACGGAGGGCGGCGACTCCAGCGGGAAAGTCGAGACACTGGACTGAGCGTAGCAAAGGAAGCCGCTCTGCCCCGCCAGCGGAAGGCGTCCGCCCGCAGTGGAAATCAACGCTAATTAAATTCGTGCAAAAAGAGGTCAATCCCAAAATGCAAGCACTCCGGGATCGACCTCTCTTCATTTATATACATCTATTTTTCACCATAGATTAACTTTTGTACATATTGCAGCAGCCTATCCAACTCCACGCTTAACCGCAGAGTGTCGTGATGGGTCAACCCTTTCTCAAGGCCCGTTTGGATCATCTTTTCCCTTACTAGTTCAATATCCATCTCCACTGCATATTTTGTATCCAAAGCACCTCATCCCTTTTCCCTATTTTCTACCATTATGACACAGGTTCTTCCAAAAAGGAACCTGAAATGACATGATTTTTGATAAAATGTAAACCGATTTCCAACACTAGAAAACAAACAACTCTCTGGTTTCCCAGAGAGCTATTGTGGCGGTCGGTTATCGTACTTCCACCCAACCGTTTTTAATTCCTAATACCACTGCCTGTGTTCGGTCATTTACATTCATTTTTTGAAGAATGTTGCTGACATGATTCTTGACTGTCTTTTCACTGATATAAAGCGCCTCGCCGATGCCCCTGTTGCTTTTTCCATCAGCAAGCAGCTGAAGCACTTCGCATTCGCGGCGGGTGAGCAAATGAAGCGGCCTACGGATTTCAGGCTGCTGATATCCGCTTCCGACTTGGTTTTCGCTTGCCAGTCGACGGAATTCTGCCACAAGATTATGCGTCACTTTCGGATGAAGATAAGATCCGCCGTCCGCAACCACTTTTACGGCTTGCACAAGCGCATCTGCGTCCATTTCCTTCAATAGATAGCCGAGCGCCCCAGTCTTCAATGCGTGAGAGACGTAATTTTCATCGTCATGGATGGATAGGATGATGACTTTGGAATCTGGATATTCCTCCAAAAGCTGCCTTGTCGCTTCGACGCCGTTCGTATTTGGCATATTGATATCCATGATGACGACATCCGGATTATGTTTTTCGACCAATTCCAACGCTTCGCTTCCGTCATCGCCTTCAGCGACGACGTCGAACGTCTTTTCAAAATCTAATATTCTTTTTACTCCTTCACGGAATAATTGGTGATCATCGATAATGACTATTTTAGTTGTCATGTTTACGCCTCCCCTTACCTCTTGAGAAACAAATTTAAGCTGTCATCGGGACTTGGATGACAATCACAGTGCCTGTCCCAATTTTTGAATCGATGCTGATTTCTCCATCGAGAAGCTCAACCCGCTCCTTCATGCCCATGAGGCCGAATGAGCCTTGTTTTTTCTCATTTAAGTCAAAGCCCTTGCCATTATCCTTGACAACGACAAGGACATGATTTTTTCGAATTTCAAGTTTTACATGAATTTCTTTCGCCTGCGCATGCTTCATTGCATTTTGAACCGATTCCTGAATGAGCCTAAACAAAGCTACTTCATATTTCGGTGGAAGCCTGCTTTCATTCCCGATATTTGTAAAGATGATTGAAGTCATTTTGTTATACTCTTCGATCGTATACAAATACTTTTTGAGGGTCGGAACGAGCCCCAGGTCATCAAGCGCCATCGGACGCAGATCGTAGATGATCCTTCTGACTTCGTACAAAGCTGATCGAACCATATGCTTTAAGCTGTTGACTTCATTCAATGCTTCCCTTGCACCGTTTTCTCGATAGACCCGTTCGATCAGGTCTGAACGCATCAAGACATTGGCAAGCATTTGTGCAGGTCCATCATGGATTTCACGGGATAATCGCTTCCGTTCATCCTCCTGTGCTTCGATTATTTTCAAGCCAAAATCCTGCTTTTGCTTCGCATCCTCCAGTGCCTGACCTACTTGCCTCATGTCGCTTAATAGATAGTTGAGGACAATCGTTATTTGCGAAACAAGTTTTTCGGCCCTGTCTATCGTCTCCTGGAGTGATCGAAGCCTTCTTTCTAAATCATCTCTTCGTTCTCTCAGCTGTTTTTCCACTTGCCGATTCATCGTCAGCTTCATTTGCAGCTCGTGCGCCTTTTCGTACGCTTCACGCACTTGCTCTTCGGAATATTGGTTGAAATGCTTGCTGACTTCCAACAATCGTTTCCTGGCGAAGCGAACCTTGATTTCAAGATCGTCGCCTTCCGTGATCACTTGTATGACCATTTGTTTAATGTTTTTCAGTTCTTCAATGAGGGATTCATAGTCTTTGCGGCATTCTTCCCCGATCAGGAAGATTTCGCCCTTGCTTGAATCCACGGTTTCAATCATTTTTTTTAAGATTTCATCTAGTGCTTTTGTGTCGACTTTTTTCAAAGACATGGGATTTCCTCCAAGGATTGCCCTCAGGTTATTAATATTTTATATCGTAATTGGCAACTAAACTATTATTCAGTTATAGAATTATATAATTTAGGTCCAACGATACTCTCTACTAAAAAATATTCTAGCAGTTTCGCGACTATTTTCCTATAATTAGGAGTACTAAAATAAAAAAACAGTCGTAAGACCGAATCAAATATTCAATGTCTCAGAACGATACTGACACAAATAATATTATTCCAGCAAATCACTATAAGTGCACATCGACATTATATCACGCAAAACCCTTTATAAGATTAAAGTTATATTACATTCTGTTATCAATATTACAGCAAAACCTCATTATTCTAAAAAAGTAATAATTTTGAAATCGACAAATTCCTCACATAGCTTTATTTATGAAAGGGAAATTTGTATAGTATAAAAAGTAACACCCCTCCCCTTAAGGTGCCTGTCACCTGGGTGACAGGCACCTTAAGGGGAGGGCTGTGGTGATTGAAAGGAGTGGCTGTTATGCTACCAAGCTACTATACGGTTAAAGGCTATGGAGAGCAAGAAATTATCATTCAAAAGTCTCGTTTCATTTCCTATATTAATCGGGTAGAATCCGAGGAGGAAGCGCAGGCGTTCATCCAGGAAATCAAGAAGAAGCATGGGAATGCGAATCATAACTGCTCTGCCTACATGATTGGCGAGCACAACCAAATCCAAAAGGCAAATGATGACGGTGAACCTACCGGAACAGCTGGCATCCCGATGCTCGAAGTGTTGAAAAAGCGTGATTTAAAGGATACAGTCGTTGTCGTGACCCGCTATTTCGGTGGCATTAAATTAGGGGGAGGCGGCTTGATCCGCGCCTATGGAAGATCGACAACCGAAGGAATCAATGCAGCTGGGGTCGTCCAGCGTAAGCTTATGCGCATCATGCATACGAAGCTTGACTATACTTGGCTCGGCAAAGTGGAAAATGAGCTGAGATCGTCGATTTATGAAATCAAAGAAATCCATTACCTCGATCAAGTTGAGGTGGAAACATACGTGGAAGAAAGCCAAACCGAGCAATTCATCGAATGGATGACAGAATTGACGAATGGCCAATGCGAACATTCAGAAGGCAAAATGGTGTATTTGGAAGAGGATGCACACTGAGACCCTGCCCTTTGGTGCCTGTCACCAAAAGGCCCCCCTTGCAGCAGCGGTGAGTCATCTTAGAAAAGGAGTATGTAAATGAACAAATTAACGAAAAGGCAACTTAGAAGAAAGAAGCGCAGGAGGAGAATTTTTTGGTTTCTCATCTTCCCTGTCCTATTGCTTAGTTTCTCAGCAGCTACATACGGAGCATATCTCTACAAGAAAACGGAAAATGCATTTAATAAGGCACATGAAGACATAGCCCGCAAAAAATCTCCTCTTAGGGAAACAAAAGTCGATCCGGGGAAAGATAATGTTTCCATCCTATTCATTGGCATCGATGATAGCAAAACCCGCCATTTTGGAAAGGGAACTAGGTCCGATGCTTTAATACTTGCTACCCTGAATAAGAAAGATAATTCGGTCAAGATGGTCAGCATTCCGCGCGATTCCTATGTATACGTCCCAAAAATCCAAGAAAAAACAAAGATCACTCACGCACATGCGTATGGCGGAGCACAAGCAACAATCGATACGGTAGAAAATCTATTTGACATACCTGTTGATTATTTTGTTCAAATGAACTTCTATGCATTTATGGATGTTGTCGATGCGCTTGGCGGGATTGAAGCCGATGTACCATACACCCTGCATGAAAAGGACTCAGAGGATCATCATAATGCGATCAATCTTGAGCCAGGAAAGCAGCTTCTCGATGGTGAAGAAGCATTGGCATTGGCAAGGACACGTCATAAGGACAGCGACATTCAGCGAGGGGAGCGCCAGCAGGAGCTGATGAAAGCATTAGTGAAAAAAGCAGCCTCAGCCGGTGCGATTACAAAATATGACGATGTCATTCAAGCAATCGGCGACAATATGAAAACGAACATGACCTTCTCTGAAATGAAATCGTTCGCCAGCTATGCCACAAAGGGGCATCTAAGCTTCGAGCAGTCATCTTTAAAGGGGCAGGACAGCTATATTAATGGGGTTTATTATTACCAGCTGGATGAAAATTACTTGGACAATCTGAAGACTGAACTTCAAGATCAACTTGACCTCAAGAAAAAAGAGGATAATGTAGCCCAAAAATAATAAGATTTTCACTTTTCCACAGGAGTATGATTTCATCAAAATTCATGCTCCTGTTTTTTTATTTTTATTCTGTTAAACACCGCTGTTGATTTCCACGCAAGTCTTCGCTTTCCACGGGCCTCACCGGACTTGAGGTCATACGATGTTGGCACCGTACAGGCCGAACTTATGAACAGCCGCCTATTTCCTTTTCGCTTCGCTGCGGGGCTCCCTGACTCCGCTTTTCCCACCGGAGTCTACTACATGCGCTCCAATCAACAGCTTGAAACAGGCTAAAATCAACAATAAGCTTTAGCATGGCCTTTATTTTAAAAGTTAAAAGTTCAAATTGCGTTGATCTAAAATTTAAGCGTTTTAAAACTATATAACAACCCAAACAGTCTTTTAAAAATCCCACTCCAGTAAAATGTAATAATCTCAAAAATAGCCGAGTTGTTAAAATCAACTGCCCGACGAATCCGTTCCAGCGATTATTTTTTCTTACATATAGTATCCTACAAAGTCCACCATTTATTCTTATATAAAAAAACGCCTCCCCTGCACGGGAAGGCGTTTATAAGTTTATCGATTACGAATATTGACTGGCTTTTTGGTTCTGACAAGTTTCAAAATAGGCTGATAATCTTTTCCAACCAATCCAACACTTTCAACAAACAGCTCGATAGCCAATGTAAGCACGCCGAGAACGATCAGCGCTCCCCAAAGTTTTGACATTGAGAAGATGATTGCTGCCATCCCGAACATTGCCGCAATGGCATAAATGAGCAGGACCGTCTGGCGATGAGTGAAACCGATTCGCAATAGGCAATGATGCAAGTGCGATTTGTCCGGTGCAGACAATGGCTGCTTATTCACAAATCGTCTGATGATTGCAAAAATGGTATCAGAAATCGGAACACCGAGAATAATAACAGGAATGATGAGTGAAAACATTGTAATATTTTTAAACCCAAGAAGGGATAATACCGATATGATGTAGCCTAAAAACAGTGCACCCGTATCTCCCATGAAGATTTTGGCTGGGTGGAAGTTGTAGAATAAAAATCCTACCGTGCTTCCTAAAACAATGAGGGCCACTCCCATAACAAACAAATCGCCTTTAAGGAAAGCCATGAAGCTGATGGTGATCAATGCAATCGAGGATACACCGGCAGCCAATCCGTCGAGGCCGTCAATCAAGTTAATCGCATTGGTAATTCCAACGATCCAAAGAATCGACATCGGAATGCTTAAAAATCCGAAGTGAAGCTCTCCGCCAAATGGCAAGTTGATGTACTCAATCTGCACGCCGCCGAAAACGACGATGCAAGCCGCAAGCAGCTGCCCCATCAATTTAAGCTTGGCCGAAAGCTCAATCAAATCATCAAGCATTCCTGTAATGATGATAATACTGCTTCCGATGAGGATCGGCATGAAGTGCTCACCATCGGGCCTTAATACGAATAGTCCGATCAAAAAGCTTAAATATATGGCTAAACCGCCTAATCTTGGCATAATTTTTTGATGTACCTTGCGGTGGTTTGGTTTATCTGTGGCGCCAATTGCAATGGCGAATTTTTTTACGATGGGTGTTAAAGCAATTGATGCCAAAAAGCTTAACACCAGAGTGAAGTAAATCATGCGTAACCTCCTCGTACATATCATGTCCAGTTTTAAATGTATTTATATTGCTACATTTTTGAAATCAACTACAATCAACAGTTATAAAATAATCCAATGCTGATTATATCACTTAAATTTACAGTTTCATATAAAATTTTTTTACAATTTCATTTCAATCTATCATACTTTTAACCTCAAATAGGACTTTTTAAACCTTCCTCATACATTATAGACGATTTTATCGTTAAATTGTTGCATAAATTTACTAATTTTTCATTCATATAGTCTTTTTTTGTCGGTTTTGATAAGATTAAGTAATGATGGCTTACACCTGTATAATAAGGAGAGAACTAGAAAATGCTGAAAATATTTCAAAAAGCCACAACGGATTCTTCGAAACAATTAAAAAAGTACTATAAGATGGTTGAAAAAATTAATCATTTAGAAGATAAGTATTCTTCTTTTTCCGATCAGGAATTGCAAAATATGACGACATACTTCAAGCAGGAATTGGAGCAGGGAAAAACGATCGACGAAGTAAAGCTTGATGCGTTTGCGGTCGTACGCGAAGCCTCCAAACGGATTTTGGGCATGAGGCACTATGATGTCCAGCTGATCGGCGGATTGGTCCTTGCAGAAGGAAACATTTCCGAAATGGCCACAGGTGAAGGGAAGACGCTCGTCGCCTCATTGCCATGCTATGTAAGGGCTTTAGAAGGAAAAGGAGTCCATGTCATCACGGTGAACGAATATTTGGCAAACCGCGATCGGAACCAGATTGGAAAAATTCATGAATTCCTTGGACTTTCTGTCGGAATTAACCTTCCCCTGATGGAGCCGGAAGCAAAAAAAGCGGCATACAACGCAGATATTACATATGGAGTAGGCACAGAATTCGGTTTTGACTATTTGCGCGACAACATGGTCCGTGATGAGCGGGATAAAGTACAGCGTCCATACCATTATGCCATCATCGATGAAGTGGACAGCGTATTGATCGATGAGGCGAAGACGCCATTGATCATCGCTGGAAAAATGCCATCGAGCTCAAACCTTCATTATATTGCTTCCAAGCTGGCTAAACGATTCGAAAAGGAAATCGACTATGACTTTGATGATGAAACGAAAGCCACCAGCTTGACCGAGACGGGCATTGAAAAGGTCGAAAAAGCATTCGGAGTCGACAACCTCTATGAATTGGAGCATCAAACCCTCTACCATTATGTAATCCAGGCGGTAAGGGCTCATGTCATGTTCGAAAGGGACGTCGATTATATCGTCCATGAAGGAAAAGTCATTTTGGTCGATATGTTTACAGGCCGGACGATGGAAGGCCGGACGTTGAGCGATGGACTGCACCAGGCAATCGAAGCAAAAGAGGGCTTGGAAATTACGGAAGAAAATAAAACACAGGCACAGATCACCATCCAAAATTACTTTAGGATGTATCCGCTGCTGTCAGGAATGACGGGAACAGCGAAAACGGAGGAAAAAGAATTCCGTGAAGTATACGGAATGGAAGTCGTCCCGGTACCTACGAATTGCCCTAAAATCCGTGTCGATATGTCAGATCGCATTTATAAAGCGATTCATGATAAATACAAAGCGGTTGTGAAGGAAGTAAAGGAGCGTCACTCAAATGGTCAGCCGGTCCTGATTGGTACGACATCCATCCTGCAATCAGAAAAGGTCGCAGCTTACTTAGATAAAGAGCGGTTAAAATATGAACTTCTGAATGCCAAGAGCGTTGAACAAGAGGTCCGACTCATCTCATTGGCCGGACAGAAAAATCAAATCACCATCGCGACAAATATGGCTGGGCGCGGAACAGACATCATTTTAGGCGACGGAGTCCCTGAATTGGGCGGTCTTCATGTAATCGGAACCGAAAAACATGAAAGCCGCCGGGTCGACAACCAGCTCCGCGGACGGTCAGGGCGTCAAGGGGATCCCGGTTCAAGCCAGTTTTTCATTTCCATTGAAGATGATATGTTCAGACGCTTCGCCAAAGATGATTTAGAGAAGCTTTCCAAAAAGGTAAAGACAAATGAGGAAGGACTTCTGCTAAACAAGAACCTCCATGAATTCGTCGAACGGACGCAGCGGATCGTGGAAGGCGCGAACTTTTCCATGAGGGAATATAATTTAAAGCTCGATGATGTCATCAATGAGCAAAGAAATGTGTTATTCACCTTGAGAAATCAAATTTTGTCCGGACAAGACCTATTAACTCGATTAAAAGATATGGTTGAACGCACATTGAACCATACACTGATGCAGGAATGCCCGGATGACAAAATCCCTGAAGAATGGCATGTAGACAGAGTCGCGACGGTTGCAAACCAATTATTATTCGAAACTTTGGCTTTTCCTTCTGAAGTAAATGAAAAGAAAGAACTTGAAAAGCTCTTGAAGGATGGAATTGCATCCACCCATGCGAAACTGGATGAAATGGACGGTCAAATCAATTACGAAAACACATTCAAACAGGTGATCCTTTCTTTCATCGACCATCATTGGATCAAACATTTAGAAACGATGACCCGCCTGAAGGAAGGAATCGGTCTTCGATACTATCAGCAGGAAGACCCTATGCGCATTTATCAAAGAGAAGGACTTGAAATTTTCCAAGACACCTTCGCCACCCTTCAAAGGGATATCGCTTTGGAATGTATGGGATTCTTAAAACGTGAAGAAATTCATGAATAAGTAGTTTGGAGTTGATTAGATGTTTCCATTTTTAAAAAACAAAACAAAAAATATGAAGAAAACCGGTCTGGATGATACGGTATCATCGCAGGAACTGATTGGTGAACAAGAGGATAGCCAGGAAGAAATCGTCGAGACCGGCCTCTCCTTCCACCCAAGCTGGAGGATTGAAAAAGAACAGGAATACGTCTTCCGTTTCCTTCATAACGAACTGTCACCATTAAAGCGAAATCAAATTTCATTATCTGGTGTGGACTTGTCCCAAGAAAACGGACAGGTCCAAGTGACGGCATTCGTGCGGAACAGTTTACAAAAAACGATCACAATGGGCGTGGTTGAATTATTGCTCCTTCAGGAAGATGGGACCATCCTGGGACGGAAAAAAATTGACTTCTCAGAATTAGGTGAACTCCCTGCTGAAAGCAGCAGACCATGGATTTTCCCTTTCGAACAGCAAGACTTGTTCACGGAGGATATCCCGCAATCAAACTGGAAATTGGCTTTCAATGTCACATCCCTGCAAGAACATAGCTTAGACCTTGATCCAGAATGGGAAAAATCACTTTCCGATGAAGATAAAAACAAGTTGAAAGACATTGTGAAGTCTTTGCCGAAACCAGCTCCCAAGGAGTTTAACCTTATGGGCTTAACAGTAAAAATGATGGAAAATGGGAATCTGAATGTCACGATATTGCTTCGAAATGGGCATGAAAACGCGATTCAAATCCAGCAGCTTCCTCTTGAGATTCTGGATGCCTCCGGAGAAATCGTAGCCAAGGGTGGATTCCAGCTCAATGATTTCGAAGTCAAGGCAAATACGACAAAACCTTGGTCCTTTGTTTTCCCAAAAGAAATGATTTTAAAAAGCAATCCTGATTTCAGCAGCTGGAAAGCACAGCCGATCCAGTCATAAAATAATCCGCTAGGGAGTCCCTAGCGGATTATTTTTATTGAATGCTAAATTGTGTATAATGATCATTTGTCATCATAGAGTTGGTGGAAGAACGCACATACCTTGTGACGACTAAATGATAGGTTTTCCCAGCTGAATATCCGCCTGAAGGTGCGGTGATTTCAACTGTCTTCTCCCCGATCAGCTTGACGGTCGAATTCAACCGGTTCCCATTCATATCCTCTACATAAATGGTTTTGTTATTGATGGAGGATGAAAGCATCGGGACATTGAATTTGACTGTCCATTTTTTCATCGGATCCACTTTTTTCACGCTGGAACTGATCGTAAAGGATGCCTCATCATGATTTGTAGTATATTCAGACTGCAGCTTATCCAAATAGATAAAACCCTTGTTCTTCCTGATTCCTTCCGGCTCTGCGATATAGATGCTCTTAAAGCTTACCGGGTAGGTGATGGTGCTTGGAAGCTTGGCACTTACATATTTCCATCCGTACCAATTCAGGCCGCCATAGCTTGTAAAGTCCACTGTTTGCTCTTTTCCATTTGCATCGAGAACTTTTCCCCTCAACCAATGGTTCGCTCCATCTCCATACACCCATACTCCGATTCCAGAAGGCTGTCCTGGCATCTCAATAGCATTTTTCGCTGTTAAATAGGATGCTGATACATCCCCGCCAGTGTTTGTGAAGTCATAGCTGAATTTCAAAGAGGCTGAACTTTCCTTCGGCTGAAGAGTGGATTCAGGAGAGACGGATGATTTCGCCCTTGTGTTGTCCACACTTAGGTTGTTCGTGTTATTTAATCCATGAAGCACATACGGATCCGTGCTTACTTCAACCGGAATCGTGATTTGCTTCGTGCCAAATGCTGCAGTGATGCTGCCTTTCCCTTCTTGGCTGCCTGCAGTGAATTGCCTATTTTTAATGGATCCGATACCACCGTTCACGGTTAAGGTCACCGCATCCTGGTTGAAAATCAACGGCTGTCCGTTTGTAGAATAGCCCTTCATATTGATTGTGGTTGTTTGTCCTGGAGCGATATAAATAGATGAAGGATCGACACCTAATTTTCCGACAGTGTCGACGACTGTTACTGGAATCCTATCCTTACCGCCCAGATAATCGACAATGACAGATCCTGTCCCGGCTTGGTCTGCAACGAATTTATCTCCTTCTATATGTCCGATGTTTCCTTCTACAGATAACTTCGTTTGACTGTTGTCAAAAGATAGACGGTTGTAGTACTGGTCCATGACTGAAGTGACTTGGAATCCGACGCTTGCTCCTTTGCCAATGACACCTGGCTGAGATTGTTTCGCTTCAACGTAGGTAGGATCTCCATTTGGGGCGGTGCTCACTGCTTGCAGTGTCGCATTTACCCTTCTTTCTGAGCCATCGGATGGCTGGTTGACAAGCGTAGCATACTCGTCGCCATGCTGACGTGCGACCATCGCTGTCGATCCACCTCCATCAAGGTTCAATGCACTATACGCCCCCATGGACGCTAAATAGTTCGCAAACTCCCTCAAGGTCATTCCTTTACTGAATCCAGACTGCCTTCCGTCCACAGTGACGAAAAATACGCGCGTTCCCGTCGCATCCACTGCCACTGCACTCCGAGGGCTTCTGGTGGTATTTCTCGGGCTCGAATCATCAATGGTCATATTGACTTTTCCGTTCTGCACCAACAGCGGTCCGCTGGCGAGCATGAACTCTGAATTATGCCATTTGTTATCCACATCAACGGATAGTGATACTTCATCGCCAATTTTCAAGTCGCGGATTTGGTCGACTGCCGATCCAGTAGCAGAGATGACATATCCATCTTTCGGGATGGTCGCACTTGTCGCTTGACCATATGGACGGATGCTGGCGACCTTTCCTTTTACCTCTTCCCCAAACTGCAGGCCGGTGTCGATTGATTTCGGAACACCTTCCACGACGACTTCCACCCCAAATGGATTCGTCCGTGTACGGTCGTAACTGAAGCTTGACGTATATAATATACTTTCATTGTCATTTCGATTGCGGTTGAATGAAGACAAACGGTATGTATGATTATGGTGCGACAATTGGATTTGCAAGGAGAAGCGATCGATTTGACCTAGACCGTACTGGTTCACGCCAAATGCTGCCGGCACATACATAAAATCATTTGATTGATTGGAAACTGCCCCAAGGTTCAAAAGGCGATTTCCTTTTGATACTAAATAGGATGGGAATCCAGTATCCGTATGGAAAAGCGATGCATTCACCCCGCCAACTACATGGTGGCCTTCTGTCGTGTCCCGTTTCGCCATATTCGATACGGTAGAGGTCGAATTGATTGGATTCGGCTGCCCCAGCTCTACCTTTGTATATGGATCACTCAAATCAATGTTCAATGTGTTGATGGACTGGCTGTAGCCCGACACAGTCGTGGATGTCTGCTCATGCGAAACCCCTGGTGAGACTTGCAATGCCTTCGCATTACCTACCGTGGCTTGTGATACTAATATGGCACCAAAGACACCATATAAAAACTTTTTTTTCCATCTAGATGTCACTAACGTACTCTCCCTTTCCAAAAAAATTACAAATTATTGGATTTACACTCAAATTATAGCGAAACTTGTAAAATATTAATATAGCAATTAGCATTTTTTTGAAATAAAGTCTATTGACCTATGAAAAAAGACACAAAAAAGGACATCTGAAAAAATCAGATGTCCTTTTCCGGCTCAACCTTGTCCATCGCGATTTATTATCGTCAAAACAGGAAATTTACTACACATTCATTTTACCACATTGAATGGCAGTTACAAGAAAAAATATGAAAATATTAGTTATAATGGATATAGTATGTTATATATGAATATTTTTCTATTTTTTTGATCAAATTTCTACTAAAAAAACTTTGTAACCTTCCCTCTTCCACATCCGTCTGATAGGGACAACCAAAGAATATGAGGTGTGCCAGCCAAAATGAAATATTTTCTACTAATAATTACTTCCATACTGTTCATTTTAGGAGGATGCCAATATGATAATGTCACTGCTCCTATAGTAAATTCCAAAGAAGCAACTTTTTATAATGAACTGCCATCACAATATAAAACGATCGATAAAGCTAAGCTTCAATCGGCCATCCCCATTCGCAGCCGGTCGTATTTAAAAATGTTAAATGATGCATTCAAGAAACAGACATCCAGTGATTATGTGTCCAGCAGTCATTCCGTATATGTCCGAAACCCAAATGTGCATATTACTTTTGATTCCGGATTTATTCCAATCAATGGAACATATGAGTTCACACTTTATGAATATGTGCCGGAAATGAAGAAATTCGTTGTACTGAACAAAGAAGTCACATTATCAAAACGAGATAAAGCCACATTTAAGCTTCCAAATAAAGAAAACAAAGCTTACTATGTCGGAAAGGTTGCGAAAGACCATAATGGGAAGATAGTCAAAAGAGAATACACTGAAGTGTTTGTTCCATACAACGTTTATAATGCCAAAATTGAACTCAACAAGACGGTTTTAACGTCCTCTGAGTCACTCGAGGTAACACTAACTAACCTTGGGGTTAAAGATTTAACTACTGGCTACGGTGTACAAATGGAAAAATTACAGAAGAATAGTTGGATTTCTTATCAACTTCATCAATTCGTGCCATTGGTAATGATGGTGCTTACTACCGGACAAAGCTTTAGCCAATGGGGCGATTTAAAAGAACTGACGCCTGGAACATACAGGATCGTTTACCCGATTGGAGACGGAAAAATCGGGGCAGAATTTAATATAGTGGATAGAGAATTTTTCAGAAATGGTTTAAGTGACAATAAACAGGAAAAAAGCGAATATTTAAGGTGACAGAGTCCATCACGCTGCATCATGAGCGTGATGGATGTAAAGTTAATGGTCTTTGGATGGACATCCCCCTTTCTTGATGATGTACAATTAATTATTTTGGCTGCTTTTTAAGCGCTTCAATTTTTTCAGTGATAAAATTGATATAATGATCATTTTTTTGGAGATTGAAGATCAGCAGCGCTTTTTCCAAGTATCTGACTGCCAGCATGAACTTGTTCTGAAGTTCATAATTATACCCTAAATGGTAGTGAAGTTCGCCCAAAACATGCATATTATCTTTTTGGATACAATAATCAATGGCTTCCTTACAATAATTAATGGATATATCATATTCCCCTTTTTTTGTATACATCCGGGCGATATTATAGTAAACCCTCGGTTTCAATGTATAATCACTGATATAAGGAAGGAGCTTCAAATGTTCCACTGCTGATTGAAATACCTTTAAAGCTTTCTCAAATTCATTGTCCTCCGAATAAATTGCACCGATTGAATTATAAATGCCTATTTCTTTTTCTGTCCAAATTTTCTCTGTTACCTGTGAAAGCTCAAGTGCTTCATTTAGCATTCTAAGTGCTTCATCACGATCTCTTGTCGTTACAAAAGTACATATTGCTTTATGCCAAAGAAGCAATTGCCGATTCCTTGTGTTTTGAGTAAACAAAGGATTTTTCTCCTCAGTTTTGATGATTTCTAAAATATCATCATACTGATGATTCTTGCGTGCTGCTTTAAAAAAGCTGGATACCTCTTGGACATAGTCCACCCTCGGGGTCATGCCGATATCAAAGAAGTAGTTTACATCGACTCCCAACTTTTGAGAGATTAAATAAAGTGTTGATGCGTAAGGATAGACATCCCCTTTTTCAATTTTACTGATTTGTGCTTGTGTACAAATCCCCTCTGCCAGTTCTTCCTGAGACAGGCCGATTAATTTACGCAATTCTTTTATCTTACTGCCTACTGCGAAAAAGTCCATTTAACTTCTCCCCTAAATATGCCTATAGTTATATTTTTATCTATTTACCTTTGATATACTAAGAAAAGTCAATAAAATTAGAATAGTAGGTAATTAGAACGATAATACCTCAATTTCATAATTATGGTTTAATAATTATAACATTAATTTTCTATTACTGCTTGATCACAAATAAAGGGAGGACATAAAAATATGAAAAAGAAATTGTTTGTAATTGCAGCTTCAGTACTAGTCTTTGGAGCAGGTTTTTCCTTGACTCACTCACCAAAACAGGACAATGCTGAATTGCCTCCATATTATGCACCACAAAGCTTATCAGCTACATTGTAATTTAAATAGTACTACATTTCTGCACACCTAGTATATCGGAACAATACCTGAATTTTTAACACTCTGCCATGGCAGAGTGTCTTTTTTTATTCACAAACTCCTATATTTATTCTTTCGGGAATATGCTTG
The DNA here is from genome assembly GCF_003668575.1 of Falsibacillus albus. Classification (NCBI taxonomy): domain Bacteria; kingdom Bacillati; phylum Bacillota; class Bacilli; order Caryophanales; family Bacillaceae; genus Falsibacillus; species Falsibacillus albus. The sequence goes on from NZ_RCVZ01000003.1 coordinate 396,380, forward strand.
TAGTTATAGAAAACCATGTGAATGATCAAAAAGGGGCATATTTGACTATTTAAATCTTCTGTACCATAATACATAAGATGTACACACTTTCAATTTTTTTGTTAATTTATAGATACAAAGATTTAATTAAATTTTCAGGAGGTGTAATGAATAATGAATGAACTAGAAATGAAAATTGAACCGTCTTTTGTGGAAGAGGACCTGGCTATTGTTTTTTCATTTGACTTCATGAGATTTTCAAAAAAAATGGGAGAAGCGGTTGTGTATACGTTTTCAGAAACGCAAGATCCTTCTTGGGAATCCTTTAGCAGCACAGAGTATATTGAGTTGATGCCTGCCTTAAAGAATCAAAACGGGAAAATTGCTGTCATTCATGATATTACCATCCTTGAAGAATACAAAAAACAATCCATGAACAAAATGTTCCACTTCCTCAAAATCATCGGCATAAGCAAAGTATACTTTCTCCAATCCAAATCAAACGTAGCAGTCATATAAACCGAACAAGGGTGGCCCCCTGGTGCCTGGCACCAGGGGGCCACCCTTGTTTTTTTTCAATAATGTAACCTTCCAGGAAAAGGAATCGTCATACAAGCAGACAACGATGGAAGGTGATTATATGAAAAAGATTTATGTAATTGGTTCATTACTGACAATTAGCTTGGCTGCAGGCTGCGGGGATTCTCAAGTCCACAATGAGCCATTAACAAAAGAAGTAACAAAAAATGATGCTGCGGGTAAAACCATGGACAACTTGTTGGATCCTTTAAAAAATGACTTACCTCAACAGGCGAAGCCGATTGACCACCAAAAGGCAGATCATGCAATCCGTTATTACAGCCAATCTTATCAGCAAAAGCTGGACAGCAGCTTTTTCAAAAACAAACCACACCAGGCCAGTCAAGAGGTAAACCCGTCCAATAAATTATATAAGCCCGGTGAAAAGCTTGTATATTATGTCCCTAACAAGCTCCCTGCTCAACAATCATATAAAATCAGCATTTATCAATATAACCCTGAAAAAAATAATTTCTCCTTATTGTTTGAAAAAAGACTGATGAAAAAAGATGAAAAAACCACTTTTACTCTGCCAAATGAAGAAAACAAAGTTTTTTATATCGGACACACCATTTTGGATGAAAACAACAAAACTTTGCATACAGAATACGATCGAGCGTTTGTTCCTTTTAATTATGTAAACGGCAAAATCACCGTGGATAAGAGAATGGTGACCCCTACATACAAGTTAACTGTGACTTATACGAACTTAGGGACAAAAACAATTGAAACGGGACTTGGAATACATTTAGAGAAATGGGCCGATGGGAAATGGGAACCATACAAATACGGAGAAAATGTAATTGCGATCGGAATTGTTTTACCACCTGGAAAACCTTTTTCCCAAAAGATTGATTTAAAGAAACTAGAACCGGGATCTTATCGAGCATTCGCTTATGTGGATGGCAAGAAAATTGCAGATGAATTTGATCTAATCCACACGAAAGGAAAATAAAATCGCAATGTTTTAAGTATATATCTTTTTTCCCAACAATTGATTCATAGATTACAAATTAATAAAAAATAGGAATAGGTGGAATAAAGTAACAATGATTTTAATTTTTTCTTTTGATAGAATATATTTCGAAGTTTAAATTATCCATATCTACTACATATTTTACTATTCTACTAAATTAAAGGATGTATTTATGGATGACTTCACCAAATGTGTTTTGATTTGGGTCTGTTCATCATTTATGTTTTAACAGAAAAAGGGAGGAATTTTTAAAATGGCTTTTCAACCTAAGTCCTATCGTAAATTTATCGCAACAGCAGCAACTGCTACTATCGTCGCATCTGCAGTGGCTCCTGCAGCATCTGCAGCAAGCTTCTCAGATGTATCCGACCGCTACAAAGATGCAGTAGACTACTTGGTATCCAAAGATATCACGCAAGGTATGTCCGCAACTAAATTCGGTACTGGCATGAACATCAAACGCGTTGATGCAGCAGTAATGATTGCAAAAGCGTTGAAACTTGATACTGAATCAGCTCCATCAGCTGGTTTCACGGATGTTCCCGAGCGCGGCCAAGGTGCGGTAAACGCCCTTAAAGCAGCTGGAATCATCAACGGAAAATCAGATACACATTTCGGAGCTTCTGAAAATATGACGCGTGCTGAAATGGCGAAAGTCATTGCGAATGCATACAAATTGACTGGAAGCGAAGATCTTCCATTCACAGATGTAAGCGATACATTCGCTCAATATGTAAAAGCACTTTATGAAAACGACATCACGGGCGGAAAAACAGCTACACACTTCGGCTCAAACGACAATGTCACTCGCGGAGAGTTCGCATTATTCGTTTACCGCGCTGAAAACCAAACTCCAGAAGTAGTTGAAGTATCCAGCGTTGATCCAGTCAATGCAAAAACAATCAATGTTCAATTCAACCAGCCATTGGATGAAAAAACAATCGATGCAATCTCCGTTGTAAAAGGAACAGATGCTGCTGATGCAGGAACTGTAACATCCAAACTAAGTGCTGATGGAAAGACACTTACATTTAAAGCAAGCACTTATTTCAAAGGTGACTATACTGTAAAAGTTCCCTTCGAAGCAGTCAAAAGCACAAAAGGAACTTTCGTTGCGCCAATCAACCAAAAAGTAACAGTCAATGACATGGCTGCACCAATGGTTTCATCTGCTGATGCGAAAGTGAAAGCTACAACAGATGCCGTTAAATCACTTACATTGACATTTGACGAAGAAGTGAGCTCCATCGATTTCGTCAAAATCAACAACGTGAACTACGACAGCAGCGACATCACAATCGTCGGAAACAAAGCTACTGTTGCCGTTAATGATTTAGATGCGACAAAATCTTACGATGTAACCGTCGTAAATGCGACAGATGCTGTTGGAAATGTGAAAGAAGTACAATCTGCTCCATTGAGCGTCATGGTGGACAACAAAGCTCCTTCTATCACTAAAGTAGAAGCAACTGGCGAAAACACTGTGAAAGTGACGCTTGATAAAGAACTAAAAGATGATACATTGAACATCACAGGAAAAGTCGGCACTTTCGATACAAATATCGTATCAGATGCGACTGTAAACCCTGATAACAAAATGGAATACACATTAACATTGGATCCAAACTACTTATTCAAAAATGGCAATACGGATACTGTTACATTCACAGTTGCCAAAGATGCATTATCAGATGATATCGGCAATACAAATGCTGATGCAATCACAAAATCAGTCATGGTTTCAAAAGATGCAACAGCGCCTTCTGTTGAAAAAGTAGAAACTACAGTTGAAAATGGCGATGTAACTGGCTTCAAAGTTACTTACAGCGAAGATGTACAAGCTGTAGATGCTAGCAAAGTTTCTGTTGTAAACTCTAAAGGCGAGATCCTTTCATTCGCTAACGTTGCTTCAGCTGCTGTATCTGCAACTGACAGCAAACAAGTAGTATTCACTCTTGATCCAAGTATACAAGCTGATAAATACAGCTTCGACTTTGCTGAAGGATTCGTAACGGACAAAGCACTTAGCCCGAACAAATCAACAGCAAATTCATTCACAGTCGATGTAACCGACGCGGACAAGCCGGTTGAAACTTCCTTCACAATCGCTGACGCAACAGCAGCAGACAACGTTGTGACTGTAGACTTTGGCGAAAAAGTAAAAGCAACTGGAAACGGTTCAGCCCTTTCACCGGCTGCGTACCAATTGAATGGAACAGCTCTTCCAGCTGACACTAAAATTGAATTCGCTAAAACAGCTGGTGTAATCGACCAAACAAAAGTCAACATCACACTTCCTGAAGGATTCGTGAAAACAAGCGATACGAAAGCAATCTTCCGTGTAACTGGCGTGCAAACACTTGATAACAAAGTGAACAACTCGTTCATCGCTCCAGTTGAAGTAACAGACAACACAGCTCCAGAAGCTACTTCATTCGTAGCAACGGATCTAGACAAGCTGACTGTCACATACTCAGAAGCACTTGCTGACGCAACTGCTCCTGACGTAACGGACGAAGTAAAACTATTTGACAGCAAAGGTGCTTCCATTGCCATCACAAGCGCAACAGTAGTTGACGGCAAACTAGTCCTAACTGTCGCTAACGCGGCTGCAGTAAGCAAATTAACTACAACTACTGCTACTACTGTAGACATTAAAGATGCTGCAGGCAATAAGCAGATGGAAAATATTGTAGTGAACAAATAATTTAAGAGTTTTTATCCATAGGCTGTCCAAAACCTTTGGGCAGCTTTTTTTGACTATTTCAGTAAGATTTATTTGACCATCACTATAAACTTTCATTTGCCATTGGCAAATGTTATACAACTAAAGTGTATTATCTTAGTCAAAAAGGCTGTAGGCAGAACCATTCGTTCTGCCTACAGCCTTTTTATGCTCTCAACAACTATTTTTGTTTATTGAAAACCCATCCAACACCTAAAAAATATTATTGTTTTTGATATACTTCTTTTTTTCCATCCATTAAATAGGAATGACTTCGTGCTGCTTCTTCAATTTCTCGATAGCCCAATAATCTTCTTTTACATCTGAAAAGGATGATTCAAAATCTCCAAATAACGGGCCACGATTGAAAAGACGGTTCAACACTTTAACAGCTTGAGCCCTTGTCAGCTTTTCTTCTAGATGGAAGTGTTATCACCGTAGCCTTCCATAATTCCACTGTTTCTGATTACAGTAATCGCTTCATTTGCCCAATAGTTTTGGGGAATGTCCCGATAAGGCTCAGCTTTATTTCCTAGCGTTACACAGAACGTGTAACTACCACTGTCAGAAGAACATTTCTTATTTATCCAACGATAGGCGAAAGTTGCCATTTTGGCACGGGTAATATGATCTTGTGGACCAAATTCGCCATTTGTATAACCTGTCATCATGTCTAATTCGTTGAAAATTGCGATCGCATTGGCAGCCCAATAATCAGACGAAACATCTTTGAATGAATGCTTGGAATCTAGTGCATTCTCGTTCGCTAGATTACGTGATAACATGGTTGCCATTTGTGCCCTTGTCACAAACGCATCCGGACGGAAGCTTCCATCAGCATATCCAATAATATACGCTTGATGTTGTAAGTTTTCTTTATACGCAAGGTATTCACCAGCCCCTTCAAAATAAATCATTGTAAAGGTTGAAAACTTTTTTACCCCAAACCCATAATTAATGTCCCTTCTTCTTTTGTAATGATGTTCCCTCTTACCAATTCATTGGTTCCATCAATATGTTCGATAAAGACAACTAAATCCTTTAATAGCTTCTTCCTTCTTGACTGATTACTTGGTAAATCCCTTTTTTTCAAAGCCAATGTTATTGTGACCGGTTGACTCTGCATATTCGTTTAAATTTCAGCTGATCTTCCCAATATTTGAATGTCATGCATCTTTGCAATATCTGTTATTAACATTTCATTATTAATTCTTTCTTTTACCTTGGCTTTCTCAACGCTCTCTTTCATCGGGACAACTCTAAAGTATAGGTCTTCTAAAAACTTTTTAAGCGTAATATACGAAATGAAAAGACTCGTATTAGCTATTTCAATTTCAAGATTTATGTTGCTATTCTTTAAATAGTCTAAAGCTGCTTTTACTATAGAAACATTTACTTATTTCACTTCATCATTGGTGTCCGGAATGACAATTCGAGCATTATCGTTACCAAGCTCAATAATGCCAACATAAAAGAGCCTATCAATTTGATAGGCTCTCTCAAAAAAAGTAATTATTTTGTTACAGTTACATTTACTGTTACAGGAGCTGCAAGAAGATTATTATCTGTTGCAGAAGCACCTTCAACATAAATTGATTTGATAACAAGAGTGAACGTTACTGTATCTCCAGCAGCTGGAACTGAAACTGTATCAGTTAAAGCAGATGCCGCAGGAAGAGTAGCAGTACCAGTAGTTGTTACGTTAGCTACAGAGAAGTCAACATCAAAGTTTTCATCACTGAAGCCCATAGTAGCTGCTGATTGCTCATCGAACCAAATGTTTCCATTAATTTGTGAGTCATCAACTCCGTAAACATCAGCTCCTGTAGAAATAGCTTTTCCTGTAGAATCCTTCACCATTACAAGAGGCTTATTATATAGATATCCATTATTTGAAGCAGCATGCTTAACAGCGATAAATTCACTGATATCTGTATCATCAATTAATTGATTTGGATCTAATTTACCAAAGATAAGGTCATTAAATGATATTGAAGTATCAGTACCTGTTAATTTTACTGCAACTGGCTTAGTATTTACTGTAGCACTTGCTGGAACGCTTGCTGAGTTCATGTATTTGATTGGAAGACGTTTTGTAATACCATCTGCAGTAACGTCAACGTTTACAGTATCTTTCGCTGTAAGAAGCGTTAAGGCATCACCTGTGAACGCAAGGTCGTTAGTGTTTACAGCAACCCAATCATTACTTCCTACCATAGTTGCAGTAGCAGGTACTTGTTCTAAACGATTTCCTTTGGAGTCTAAAACATATACATTAGCTGCTCCAAAATCAATGTGGTTAACATCAGCAGTTGTAGCAGTATTAGCTGCATTTGCATCAATTTCAGATGGAGCAACGATATCTAAACTTGTATGTGTCGCTGATGCATCAACATTAACAACATTAACAGAAATAGCTTTTGTCATGTAAGGTGAAGCATCTGTAGCATTTTTGAAATATTTAACATAAACTGTGCCATTTACAATCTTATCTTTTGTAGATGTAATAGTAAATGTATCTGAAGTATCTGCACCTGCGTTAAAATCAATTTCATTAGTAGGTGCATTATCTAATCCACCAATTACTAAACCGTCAGTATTAGTAGTTACTGTAACTTTACCCGTTGTTCCAAAAGCAATATTATCACCATATTGATCAACTGAATCTACTGTAACCGTTTTTTGGTTAACACCTTCAACAGTTCCATTGTTTATTTCCTCATCAGAAAGCTTAACTGATGTTGCACTAGTTGAAATACCAGCAAGTGCAGCTTCCTTCATAACATCCACACTAAATGTTCTCTTAGTGTTATCTGCAAGAGTAACTTCAAATGAAGCTTTTCCTGATTGACCAGGATTTGCAGTAACTGTTAGATCCGAACCAGATATTGATGCAGTTGCAGTGATTGGATTTAAAGATTTTACTGTTGCTCCAGTGAAATCAATATGACTAGTTTGAGGATCACTGTTTACAGTATCAAACATCGCAACTTCTTTTGATGTACCTGCATACATGCTAGTTGTCTTTGTGCTGTTATTGAAAGCAACAGTATTTTCAGGAGCATCTGTAGATGCAGTAGTTACTAGAGTATATCCTTGGTTAGCAACTTGATCAGGTTTAACTGCAACAGTAACTACAAAAGTGTTAGTTAAAACTGTTCCATCAGCTAGAGTTACTGTAACAGTTACGTCAGCTGAACCCTCATCGATTGCTGTTACTGTTGTACCACCAACCGAACCATCAGTTGTAGCAGTTACAATGTTATCATTTGAGGAAGCCACACTAACAGAAGCACCAGAAACATCTTTTCCATCTTGGTCAACTACAGTAATACCAGAAGTTGCACCAATTGCAGATAATGTACTGCTATCCAAAGATACAGTTACACCATCATTAACAGACCAAGTAAATGAACCTGTTAAATTTTCAGTGCCTTCTTGTCCACTTACACTCTTGAGACCATTTGCAGTTAAAGTGTATTCTTGATTGCGAGTGAAAGCATTGTTCACTTTAACCATTGCAGATTTTTTATCTGCTGAAAGTGTAGCTTTTACAACAGTAAGCCCATGATTCACAGTGAAATTAGTGAAATCAACATCGTCTACACGTGTATTGAAGTTAACTTTCACTGTAGTTGGATCTACTGCACTTACGCTAACAACTTCAGGTGCAACTGGGTTTTCCGCACGGTATACGAATAGAGCAAATTCGCCACGTGTTACGTTTTCACTTGAGCCAAAGTGAGTTGCAGTTTTACCACCTGTGATGTCATTTGAATAAAGAGCTTTAACATATTGTTCGAATGTATCACTTACATCAGTGAATGGAAGATCTTCACTTCCAGTTAATTTGTAAGCGTTGGCGATAACTTTTGCCATTTCAGCACGAGTCATGAAGTCTGCAGCACCAAAGTGAGTTGCAGATTTACCATCGATGATTCCAGCATCTTTAAGGGCATTTACTGCACCTTGGCCGCGCTCAGGAACATCTGTAAATCCAGCTGCTGGAGCTGATTTTGTGTCAAGGTTCAACGCATTTGCAATCATGATTGCTGCGTCAACACGTTTGATGTTCATTCCAGTACCGAAATGAGTATCAGTCATACCTTGAGAGATATCTTTAGATACTAGGTAATCTACTGCTTCCTTGTAGCGATCAGAAACGTCTGTGAATCCAGCCGCAGAAGCTGCAGGTGCAATTGCAGATGCTACAACAGCAGCAGTTGCAGCAGTTGCAACAAACTTGCGATAAGACTTAGGTTGATAAGCCATTTGTTAGTTCCTCCCTGTTTTGAAAAAAGTTTGATTTAGTTGAATCGATGAAACATCGATCAATTAACTACAGCAGTCAATAATTCTAAATCCACAAAATCCAACCTATGACGTACGGACCATATATATTCCAAAATTATCTTTGGAATATTAATGAATCAAATGACATATTTGGTTATGTAACTGTAAATTAACAGAAATAGAATTATTAAACTCGTAATCTATTCTATCAAAACGATTGGATTTTTCAACTGTTTTTTACAATTTTCTCTATTTATTTCTATTTTTAAAGAATAACTGAATATTTTCCCATTACAACCAAATTACTATGCAACTGGAAAAACAGTTGATAATCCACATTTTCTGACAATAACTTAGACGAAATGTCCCAGTAAAGTGTTTCGTGTTTTAATAAAAAAATTCAAAAAACTTGCGACAAATTTCGCGGTTTTGGTAAATTTCACATCTTATTTATTTCAAATAATTGTTTTAAGAGAAAGTTGCTTAGTGTGGAAAATGGGATCAGCGTGACAAGCGAGAGCCGTCAGCGGAGCGATTATACCCACTATCCTAGCAAAATGAGCATCCTGTCGGAGGGCTAACCTTTCTTTAAACAAAAAAAGCTGTACCCACCCCCGATAGCTATCGAGTTTGGATACAGCCTTTACTTACTTTACTATTTTATTTTTAGAATTGCTCCTGATTTTTATGCAGGAACCCGACCCCGACGGCTGCAAGGATCCAGAAGATCACGTTCAGCTGCGGGATGAAGATCAGGTTATTGGACAGATTCTGCACCATGAATGTCGCACCGCCGACAAAGAGTCCTGCGGCAATCACTTTTCCAAGCGTGTCCTGTCTGAAATATAGAGCTGCAATCTTCAAATAGTACACGATATAGATGAACAAGAAAGCTAAAATACCGAAGATCCCGGTTTCAGCTGCTACCTTTAAATAAGAATTGTGGACGGAATATTTATCATAACCGATATCAAGTTCCGGATATTTCTCCGTGAAGTCTTTATAACGGACATAGTAGTTCCCCATGCCGACACCCAATACCGGGTTGTCCTTAAACATGTACCAGCCCGTTTTCCACAGGGTGACACGAGAGACGACGGCCTTATTCGTTGTCGCATCCTCAGGTGTCTGCTCCTGCTCGTCGTTGTTTTCCACATCTGTGCCATCACCGGCATTATGGTGCGTTGCATGCTTTTTGAATACCAATTCTTCCATCGCGTAAATGGCCGAATTTGTCCGTGACTGCACGTCCGGAAGGAAGTAGACAACGACTGCCAGCACGACAAACGCAATCAATACATGAGGCTTGAAGAATTTCTTCACGAACGTTTTCGGCATGATGATGATGATCAAGACAAGTCCACACGCCATTGTCATCCAAGCAGAACGGGTATACGTCAAGATGACGTTGATGACATAGATGCCATAGAAAGCGAACATTAACAGCTGAGCCGTTTTATTTTTGAAGTAAACAACCGCCAGTAAAAATAAGGTCGGGATGACGATGTTTAAATAGGACGCATAGTAGTTCGGGTTGATCAACGTCGAGTCGACCCTTCCCTTTGCTTCCTTCAATGCATACAATCCTGCCTTATTCAGCGAGTAGTTGAACACGTATTGAAGGACACCGAACAAACCAACGATGAGTGCTGCCAACAAGAAAGAGATGGCAAAGTTTTTGTACTGTTTTTTCGTAAAATCAACTTTTGCAACGATAAAGAAAAGAAATACATAGGACAAGTAGCGGGCCAACTCCATCACAGCAGGACCGTAGCTAACTGCTTTCACCATTGAGATGACGGCAATGATGAAAAAGGCGGCAAATGCAATCGCAAACCATTTAATCGGCAGCGTATTGAATTGGAGCCTTCCATTGATATAGTCCCATAAGAAAATCAGCACCAGGATCGGGATCGAGATGACCTCGACTGACACTGGGATGGGACCGATGTATGTTTTGAAATACATGAGCGGGACAACAAACAACATGATTAAAATTGTATAATATGTGAGTGAATTCTTGTGAGACATGTTTGGTTAATCTCCTTTTTGGGTTTCCATATACATTTAACAACATACACGATACCTTTTTCGAAAACAACAACTAATTTTTTCAATTTATTTTTTCTTTATATACTTTCCAGATAAGTGCGGCCAAATGGTCGAGTGAAAAATGGGAAACGGCATGATCCCGAAGCTTTTCTCCCTTTTCTGTTAAAGTGCCGCTATTCCATTCGTTATATGCGGCATCGATGGCTTTGGCATATGCAGAAGCATCACCGACCGGGACGATCCAGCCCTTATCCCCGCTGTCGATCAACTCATGAACCCCGCCGACATCCGTCGTAATGATAGGCACCTGTTCGTTCGCAGCCTCTAAGAGCACTAACGGAAAGCTTTCACTATAGGATGCCAGCAATGAGAGATCTGAAATTGTGAAAATTTCCTTCACATCTTTGCGGAATCCTGCCAGCGTCACACGATCCTGAAGTTTTAGGTCACGGATTTCCCCTTCTAACTCTTCACGGATAGGTCCGTCGCCGACGAGCAATAAATGGATATTGGGATTATGTAATCGCTTCAATGCGTCGAATACAATTTCGTGTCCTTTCACAGGATGCAGTCTGGCCGTCATTGTCAAAATCATGGCTTGTTCCGGCAGATTCAGTTCTTTCTTTTTATCTAGGGCAGCAGGCAGCGGCTCGGAAAAATCAATTCCATTATAAACCGTTTGAATTTTTTCATCAGGAATCCCGAATTCCATCAAGTTGTCCTTAAATCGCTGAGACACAGCGAAAAAGTAATCGATTTTGCGGATGGCGGATAGGTTCAGTTTGGTGAATACCCATCCTTTTAGTCCGGACTTCATGAAATCAAGCTTCGGATCGCTGTGGATGGTCGTCATCCAGACAGCATTCAGCTTTTTTTTGATCCATGAGGCGAAAAGATTCGCCCGTGGACCATGCGTATGGAGAATATCGAATTTTTCTTCATTGATGAAAGAAACAAGGCGACTTAGAATGCTCAAGTCATAGCGGGAGTTCTGCTTGAATAGCTCAACCCTGACGCCGGCTTGTCTTGCTTCTTCCGCCAATGATCCTTCCTGAAAGACGATCAAGCATACTTGTTCCTTCGGCAGTTTTGATAAGAGGGTGACGACGTGCTTTCGTGAACCGCCCGTTTCTCCGCCGCTTATCATATGAACCACTTTCATTCCATTCCCTCCTAACGAAACGTACCTTTAACATGAATGAAGCTGATCCATGAACCGTTCCTTTCATGCATGGATCAGCTTTAGATTTATTTCGAACGAAGCACCCTTAATAAAAATTTCGGAAGGGCCAGCTGTCTTTTGAATCTTTGCGGCTCCTTCATCAATCGATAAAACCACTCAAGTCCCAAGTTCCGGAAAAATGCAGGTGCCCTTTTCACATGGCCGGCAAATACGTCGAAGCTTCCCCCTACTCCCTGATAGACAACGGGATGAAGCTCATCCATATGCTTTCGGATCCACAGCTCCTGCCTAGGGCTTCCCATCGCGACAAACAAGAGGTCTGCCTTGGCTTCATTGATTTTGTTGACGACTTTCTGTTCATCCTTTTCATAGCCATTTTGAATGCCGGCTATTTGAATCCCTGGATAGGATGCATGGATGTTTTCCGCTGCTTTTTGGACGACCTCTTCCTTTGCACCGTACAAAAAGACTTTTAGACTATCATCGGCAGCAAATTTCAACAGGCGTGCCATCATATCGACGCCGGTCACCCGGGATGAAATGCTGCCTTTTTTCATCTTGGAAGCCAGGAGAATCCCCACTCCATCCGGAATTTGATACGTTGCCCCGTTGATCAAGTTCATCAGCTCCGGATCTTTTTCCGCTGCCATGACCTTCTCAGGGTTGACCGCAATGATCGTGGATTTCTCGCGTGCCTGAATTCGTTTTTTCAAATCAGCTATGATTTCTTCGTAATCCATCGGAGACACATTGACCCCGAAGTACTGTTCTTTTTCCATCGTTATCCCTACTCCTGGATTGCTTTCAAGTTCGTCAAATCTCCGATTCGGTAGATCAGCAACTCTTGAAGATCCGGCACACAATTTTTCGTATCAAAAATGACCGGTGATTTCATTTGCTTGACGAGTGCATCCCCATTTAAGTTTTTAAATTCGTTATGGTCAGCCAATACAAGCACCAAATGTGCCCCATCGATCGCATCTTCGAAAGTATCAAGCTTAAAGGAAACTTGTTCGTCGCGTACATGAGGATCGTAGACGCTGACATGATAGCGTGTGTTGTCCACCAAATCTTTGGCGATATCCAATGCCGGACTTTCGCGGACATCATCAATGTTTCCTTTGTACGTCAATCCGAACACGGCGATTTTTGGATTTTCCAGTTCGCATGTCAAGCGATTCACTTGCTCAATGACAAAATGAGGCATCGAGTTGTTGATTTTTCGTGACGTTTGGATAAGCGGAGATTCCTCCACCGCTTTTTCAACGATGAAATACGGATCGACCGCAAGGCAATGTCCGCCTACGCCAGGTCCCGGCTGGTGAATATTGACGCGTGGATGCTTATTCGCAAGTTCGATCACGTTGTGTGCATTGACGCCTAACTTGGCAGAAATCTTCACAAGCTCATTGGCAAGGGCGATATTGACATCACGGAATGTATTTTCCATCAGCTTGGACATTTCAGCAGTGACGGCTTCCGTCTCGATGACATCCCCTGTGACGACAGCACGGTATACATCCCCTGCTTGCTTCGACGCTTCTGGAGAGATGCCGCCGACGATGCGAGTATTTTCAATCAATTCGATCAAGATCCTTCCTGGAAGGACGCGTTCAGGGCAGTGAGCCAAGTGAACATCGGTATATGGATCGAAACCGTGTTCTTGAATGATCGGTGCTACGACATCATCCATCGTACGCGGCGGTATCGTAGATTCGACAATGACCACATTCCCTTTTTTCAAATAAGGAAGGATTGCTTTCGTCGCATTCACGACGTAGTCGACATTCGCTGTATAATCATCATGAATCGGTGTTGGAACGGCAATGATGAAAGCATCTGCATCCTCTGGAGACGTCGCCCCACGAAGCTTTCCGTTTTCAACGACTTCCTTCACTAGCTCCGGAAGACCGACTTCTTCAATGTGGATTTCACCTTTATTTAATAAATCAATGACTTTTTGATTAACATCTACACCAACTACTTCATAGCCGGCTCTAGCAAAAATAGCAGAAGTAGGCAGCCCAATATAGCCTAAGCCTACGACACAAATTTTCTTCATCGTATATGAACCTCGCTTCAATGGTTTTAAGTTTTTTGCGACAATTTCTTACATAGTATAGCAGATGATAAAAAAGGATGCATCTACTACATTGCTAGTAATAGCTAGTAGTGATAAAATAAAGTTTGATTTTCAGGTGCACTTTGGTCTGCACCTTATTTTTTGTCGGATTTCCGACAATTATTATAAGGAGGAACACTTCTTTGAAATTCGTTATTTCAGGCTTCTATGGTCTTGGAAATACTGGCGATGAAGCCATCCTAGAGGCGATCATTGATAATTTAAGAGATGAATTTGATAATCCAGAAATTACCGTTTTCTCACTATCACCGGAGCAAACGGCAAAGGAACATAATGTAAAATCCGTGTATCGAGCATGGAGACATGATAATAAAGGGAAAATAAAGGCATTAAAAGAGGCTGACCTGCTTATCAGCGGGGGCGGCGGTCTCCTACAGGATTCCTATCCAACCAAGTTTTTATTCGGTCCCCTTCCTTATTATTTGCTCATTGTTTTATTGGCAAAGCTTTGCGGGACAAAGGTCATGTTCTTTTCCCAAGGGATCGGCCCCGTCACTTCCACTTGGGGCAAGATTTTGATGAAAATGGCCAATATGGCTGACTTCATTACCGTCCGCGACCAATATTCCAAGGATTTGGTCCATAAACTAGGCGTCAATAAACCGGAAACCGTGGTTACATCCGATATTGTCTTTGCCTTTAAACCAAAGCCGGACGACTCTTGCTTCAAATCTCTTCCATTAAAAGGGGATGAGAAACTCGTCGCTGTGTCAGTGCGTCCTTGGTTCGACCAGGTGAAACAGTTCGAGCAGGTGGGACAAATTCTGGACTATATTATTGAAGAAAAAAATGTGACCCCTGTTTTTGTTCCGATGGAAGGCCATCATGATAAAAATGCCAGCGAACGGGTAATGAAACATATGAAGCATGCGGATCGCTGCCTGATGCTTGGGACAGACTATACGCCAAACCAATACTTGAACTTTATCGGAAATTGCAATTTGACGATTGGCATGAGGCTGCATGCATTAATCTTTTCTACTTTAATGGGCGTGCCTCATATCGGGTTGAGCTATGATAAAAAGGTAGAAAGCCTGCTGAAGCGCAGCGGGATGTGGGATTATTCCGCAGTCCTCGAAGAAATCGACGTCGAGGAATTGAAAAAGAATGCTGTCCATCTATTGGACAATCATAGTGAAATGTCTCAGTTGGTTAAGGGCAATTCAGAAAATATGCGTCAGGAAGCATTGCGAAATATTACGCTTTTAAAAGAAAACTTTGTGAAAAATCGATAGGAGGTTTCACCCTATGAAAGTATTAATAGCAACGGCCTATGACTACCCTCATGCCGGCGGTTTGTCGACGCACGTAACAACCTTAAAAGCAGGGCTTGAATCATTGGGCCATGAAGTGGATGTCCTTTCATTTTCAAATGTGCCTCCAACACTTCGAAAAGTTTATGCACAGGGCCCCAGCTTCCTTTTGAATAAAGTGAAAAAAGGAAAGGGAATCGTCTGGTCACATAATGTGCGTAAAAAAATGTTGAAAGCCTTGATCGAAAAGAACCGTCATAAACAGTACGATATCATCAACGCCCAGGATCCTTTCACGGCACTTGCCGCTATTGAAACAGGAATCCCGACCGTCGCTACCGTACATGGCTATATGACATTTGAATCGATCAGCAAAGGCTCCATGGATGAAGGAAGCCAGGAAGCCAATTATATGAAGGAAATTGAACGGAAGGCTTATAAAGGTGCACGTAAGATCATCACCGTCGACCAACGCCTGAAGGATTATGTGAAAGATGAATCCGGGATCGAAGCAACCGCAATCCGGAACTTCATCGACATCCATAACTTCAAGCCTGATAAAGATAAAAAAGCGGAATTCCGCCAAAAGCATCAAGTCTCTCAGGACGACGAAGTATTATTTGTCCCTAGACGATTGACAAAAAAGAACGGCGTCATCTATCCGGCCATGGCTATGTCGAGGATTCTTGAAAAGCATCCGAATGCGCATTTGATTTATGCCGGCAGCGGAGAAGCGATGAATGAAATTAAAAGAATCGTGGAAGAAAACAAGCTGCAGAAAAACGTGACATTGCTTGGTGCGATCCCTCACGACCAAATCAAAGAATATTACGCACTGTCCGATATTGTGTTGGTGCCAAGCGTCCATTCTGCAGGGGTCGAGGAAGCGACATCGATTTCGGCTCTTGAAGCAATGGGCTCAGGCTCGCCGTTGGTTGCATGTGCCGTCGGTGGGCTGAAGGAAATCGTCAACCATGAAGAAGATGGTCTGCTGGTGGAAGAAAAGAATGTAGAGGAATTGGCGGAAGCCGTCATTGAGCTTCTTGACGATCCGGCCAAGGGTGAACGCTTCGCAGATCGTGCCCGCACGAAGATCGAAGAAGAATATTCGCACATTGCCGCTGCACAAAAATATGAATCCATTTATAAAAGTGCATTAAAATAAATTAAAACTGAAGTAAGGCATATGCCTTGCTTTCGTTTTATTTTTAAACTTTTGGCTCTTTTCGTAAAGTTTGTTGCTATTCATCAAAGATTTCGTTAGGTTGATTTCTGCTGCTGGATACTCTTACCTTCCGCTCCAACCAACATCATATGATGAGTTATTCTAACAGTTAAAAACAATAAGCTTTTAGAAAAGAGCCTATATTTTCGGCTCTGGAAGGTTTATCTTGATCGGAAAGCCCTTCTTTCTCCGATCATTAATATCCAACAGAGCCATACTTAAGAAGGTGCTTACTTATGTCGAGCTTAAAGAAAACGGCCATTTGGATTACCTTGCTCGCCCTAGTCTTGAAGCTTTCCGGTTTCTTGCGCGAAAGCATCATGACGAAGCAGTTCGGCGCAACCCACTATACGGATGGATATTTATTGGCCTTTACTTTCATTACTTTGGTCGTTGCCATGATACAAATTGGCTTTAATAATGTCTTTTTGCCGCTGTACAAGAAAAATCTACTTGCAAATCCCGATCGCGCGGAACAGAATGCCAACGGGATCTTGAACTTCACCGCGCTGCTATTCTTGACTGTTTCTTTAGTGGGTGCACTCTTCGTCCCCTATTTTGTCCCGTTCATCTATGGACATATGCATCCGACTACAGAAGCTGTCGCAGTCAAAACGACAAGAATTTTCTTTATTTTCTTGACGTTGATTGCGATTACCGGCATCTTGGATTCATATCTCCAAGCCAAGAGAAGCTTTGTTCCATCGCAGATTTCCAAGCTGATGGCCACCTTCATGGCCGCCATCTTCGCTTTGCTATTTTCGAATGTATGGGGAATTTACAGTTTGGCTTACGGGTTTATCCTCGGTACGTTTTTGGGGGTCGTGGTCCAATTCTATTATTTGCTCAAGACCGATTATGTGTGGAAACCGACCCTTTCAATCGATAAAGATTTCCGTAAATCATTCATCGTGTTGATCATCCCGGCCCTATTGAATTCTGTTGTCGGCCAAGTAAACATGTTTGTGGATAAAATCTTCTCCTCGAGCAGCATCGGAGGGGCCGTTACGTATTTAAACAATGCATCATTGATTGTCAGCATTCCGAACGCGATTTATGCGACAACGATTGCCGCCATCATTTTCACCTTATTATCAGAGCAAATCGAGCATAAAAAGAAGTTCCAGGATACATTTTTCATGGGAATGGAAATATCCTTCGTCACATTGGCTCCGATCGCAGCCGGGTTGTGGATTGTCGGAGATTCAGCGATTGCATTCATTTATCAGCATGGACACTTCACGGCATCCGATACGAACAATACGTACGTCGCCCTGCTCAACTATCTGCCATTGATTGTGACCCAGGGGCTGCAGTTCATCGTGTCCAAGTCGATGTATGCCAGGGGAAAAACGGCGGTTGTCCTGCGCATCAGCTTGACGACCATCATATTGAACGTAATCTTGGATTATCTATTATTCCATCGATTGGGCTACCCCGGACTTGCACTCGGAAGCTCCATCGTATCGGTTTACTTCCTGGTCGTATCAGCCATCGTCGTTTATAAAGACTTTGACAAAGGTGAATCAAACCGTTTATGGTCGTTGATCATCCGTGTCATGATCCCGACGCTGATCATGGCTGTGCCGCTCTATTTCCTAAAGGTACTGACACCGATCGGCGGAATGTACTCCCTATTCCAGCTGCTGATTTTGGTGCCGATCGGAGTGATCCTTTATACCGTCTCCCTTCGCATCATCTACCGCGAAGGCTTCAACCGCCTCCTCGGCATCTTGAAAAAGAAAAAAAACGCAGCCTAAAAATAAGCATGGCCCCCAGGCGCCTGTCACCTGGGGGCCATGCTTATTTTGTTATTTTGCTACTGGAATTTCGTCGACAAATTCTCCATAAATGTATGCATCGGTGTAATCCTTCAAATCAGAAATCGTTTTGATCCAAGTGCCATCGGACTGCTTGGATTCTTCCATCATGACGACTGGCGCACCTGATTTAGCATACGTGAATTCTGCCGGCAAGGATGTATTCGGCTGTTGTCGAACATTCAGACCGCCAGTATTGGTCAAGCCAAGTTTGTATTTAGGGTCCTGATTCTTTAGATAATTATCTGCTCGATACATGTATCCAGCAATCTTTTGACCCCAGTATGGATCGGATGCGTATTTCACATTCAGTCCAACTGATTTATTTCCGGAAACGGCTCCGTTATCATAGCCGCCATTTGGATTGACATATTTGCTTGATAGTCTTTCAGCTTGATAGAGAATGCACTCTTCAAAAGATTTAAATGTTTGAGCACTGTTGTAGGCATCGCCGTCATATGCCCTGATGCCAAACAGATTGAATTTATCCTGCGCAATGCTGCTCAAACCGAAGTTGCTTTCATGAATGGCATTCGCTAGTAAAAACAGCGCATTGATGTGATACATTTCTTCTGCTTTTTTAAAGGCAGCCCCTTGTGTTTTCAACGGACTGTCTGCTTTTACAGAGTCTACATATTGATTCAACTGGTCCGCTGTATACGTGGTCGTCGTACGTATTGGAAGGTAGTTAAAGTATTGATACGCTTCACCGGCCTTCGTCCCATTGGCATTCAGGAAAATATGACCGTCCCAGCTGTAATAATTCACTCCCGGTGTCATGAATGCAGGAGCTTTACCGAAAATATAGGAAACGTATTTGTCAGCGCTCGGTGTATAAATATGATGCACCAGGCTGCCATTTTCGGCTGTGTAATACGACTGTCCTTTTTTCATTGCATCTGGAATCAAAGTAACAGCCGTCTGTTTCACATAACCGATAGTATCCGCAACCTGCACTTTTACTTTTTCTCCGTCCGCATCCAAATATTTCATTTCGGTTTGAGGAACGACATACGTCAATTGTTTGCTCAAGTTTTCATCATAAAGGATGGTCGTGGCACTGTCGGTTGTCGCCTTCGCCACAGCAATCCCCGACTTCATTTTGACAATATTATTTTCACCTGTACCCTGAGTTACCACTTGAGTGTTTGGTGATGTAATTGCTGAAGCTGCAGAATCCATGCTTGCATATGTCCTGCTGCTGTATTTTAATTCACCGTTATCAATCGTTGCGATTTTAAAGCTGTATGTATCAGTTGGCGGCTGTTCTTCTTCCTCCTGCTGTTTCGCAACATTCAACATCCTGGATAGCATCGCGGCTGCCTGGTCGCGCTGTGCATATTTCTTAGGCTGGAAGCTGAACGAACCATCAGAATTCTGAATACCGTTGATGATTTCACTCCCCACACATACCATAACGGAAGCCCTGGAAATGGATGAAGGGAACTCATTTAAATCGGCGAAGTTTAATGCTGCCGGTGTTTGATCAAGCGCTAAATAGTCCATCGCACCTGCAATCATGTTCGCCATCTGTTCACGCGTAATTTTATCATTAGGCCTGAATGTCTTGTCCCCATATCCTGTTATAAGCCCAGCCGCTGCAGCACTATTGATTCCTGCGGCAAGCTTGGAATCTGGTGCAACATCCGGGAAGTTCGTCAATGAATTGGCATCCGGAAGCTTAAGTGCTCGGGATATAAAAGTAGCAAACTCTCCCCTTGTCACATCATTCTTTGGTTTATAAACACCTTCACTGTAACCTTGAATGACGCCTTGGGCGATCATATCACGCATCTCTTTTTCAAGCGTAATGCCAGTAATATCATCGGAAGCGGCATAAGCCGACTTGCCTTGAAAACCGCCCATTATGACAAGCAGCGCTGCCATAATTAATAAAAATGGTTTTTTCATGTCGAATCCTCCTGTAAATTCCTGTCGTCTCCACCTACTATTCTACCAAATTTTATCTCGATTTCTATATAGTATTTTAGTAGGTAATATTTTGACAATTTCAGGAGAATAAAAAAACCGACCTGGACTTTCAGGTCAGTTTTAAAGACGAGTGTCATTTAATGATCGGCAATAGTTTTGTATTATCGCTTCGAATATAGGCAGTCGTATAATCGATTGAATCGGATAACGTTTTGTACCAAATGCCGTCACTTTCTTGGATTTCATCTAAAATGACGAACGGCGCCCCTCTATAATGATAGGTGAACTGGGCAGCCAATTCTGTATTTGGCGATTTTCTTACATTGATAAAATCTGTGACGGATTCCGCCACTTGGTATTGACCAAAATCTTTTTTGCCTAATGCTGCATCGATACTGTACATGACACCGGCAATTTTTTCTCCCCAATAAACATCCCCCGAATATTGGACATTAAGCCCCCTTGCCTTATTGCCCAATATCGCTCCCAAAGCATACGTACTGGTTGGGTTGATGTAATCAGCGTTGATCATGGAGGCATATTGATCGATGCAATCTTCGAAAGAATCATAATAAGAAGCATGCTCATATGGATTTTCATCATGGGCACCGATGCCAAAGATATTATGTTTATCCACTGCGATCCTGCTTGTTCCATAGTCACTTTCGATGATTGCATGGGAAAGCATGAAAAGAGCATTCACCCTGTATTTTTGTTCCGCTTTCTTAAATTCCTCGCCAAGATTGGCTAATGGGCTGTCCGGTTTGACTTGGGAAACATATTGATTGAGTTCTTCAGCTGTGTAATTCGTTGCCGTCCTCAATGGCAATACATCAAAATACTGATAGCCTTTTCCTGCTACTGTGCCTGAGGCGTCCATGTAGGTGTATCCATCTTGGCTATAATATTTGGCACCAGACGCCATGAAGCTTGGTGCCTTCCCGACAATCGCTGTATCTTTTGCTCCGCTCAGCGGTTTGTAAAAGTGATGATACAGCTGCCCGCCGCTTACTTCATAATAAGATTCGTCCTTCTTCATCTGTGAAGGAACCAGCTTAACTGAATCATGCTTTACATAGCCCGTTTTCCCTGCAATTTCAATTTTCACCTTATTTTCATCTGCATCCACGTATTTAAGTTCAGCCTGGTCTGTGACGTATGTGATCTGCGATTTCATATCCTCGCTATAAACAATGGCCATTCCGGTCGGCACGGCAATACCAGAGGTCACCTTAAAGACTTGGCCATTGACCAGCATCACGTCAGAAGCATCATTCATTGCAATTTTCGCATCCGTAAATGTTTTATACGATTTGCCTGTCAATTTAAGTTCACCATTTTGTACTGTGGCTAGCTGATATTGGCCAGAAACAGCGTTAAGCATGCGATAAATGACTGCCGCTGCCTGTTCCCGTGTCGCATTGCTTTTGGGTTCAAAGCGGAATGTCCCATCACTGTTCGGAATTCCATTGATGATTTTATAGTGAACATTGACCATCACAGCTTTTTTAACGGATGATGGGAGTTGGCTACTGTCAGAAAATGAAATTGGCTCGGTAGTCTGTTCAACGTTTTTATAGTTAAGCGCCCGACCGATCATGACAGCCATTTGCTCTCGGCTGATCGTATCGTTCGGACCGAACCTTCCATCTGTATACCCCGTTACGATCCCGGCTTTGCTTGCCGCATAAATTCCTGGAGCGAGCTTCGATCCACTTGCCACGTCCTTAAAGGAACCTGTACCCGCAGGAAGTTTTAAAGCCCGGGAGATAAAGGTCGCAAACTCTCCCCTTGTTACATTCTTCTTTGGCATATAGTCCCCGTTCTCATTCCCTTGCATAATTCCCATGTCAATGACAGCCTGCAATTCTTCTCCTAAAGCCGTTTTGGCAGAAACAGCTGAAGGTAGGTATGTACTTACCACGAGAAGAAACGCAATGACTGTAAATACAGCTTTTTTCATCATGTACCCCCTATGAATTCATTCTCCTATCATCCTACCATAATATGGATTTTGGTGCATAGGTTTAATAGATACCATAAAAAAGAGGCCCAAAGTATGACCTCTTCTGGATTAATCTTGTTAATCTAATTTTTGCAGGGTCCCCTACTCCCTTTTCCCGCCGGGATCTAAGGCTTTCGTTTTAATCAACAGCCTTAAACAACCAAAAACAACAATAAGCTTTCAAATAGCCTACACATTTGATCTGAGAGTTTCAAAAGTTGATTCGCTTAGAGAAATAGTCTTCGTTTTGAGACTCAATTTATTTCGTTATTATGGTTATAAGGCTCATCAACTATCATTGAGACATGATTCGGCCATTTTCCTACGAAAGATGGTCTCATACCTTTCTTTTGAGACCGATTTGGCTCGTTTTTATCGAAACTTGGTCCCACTCTACCTCTGAGACCCGATTTGGTCTTTTCCTTCCGAAAACTGGTGCCATACGATTCCTTTAGGACCTAATTTTGTCCTTTCCCCTCGAAACTCCTCCTCTTACCAGTTTGCGTCAGCAGCCCGTATCCTTACTTGCCAAAATAAACCTTCAGCAAATACGGATCGATCGAGGAGTTCCCAGCTGCATCCCGGACTTTGATTTGGTAGCTTCCTTTATTCAGTGGAAGCGATATGATTTCATCATCGCCTGATGGGTAATAATCCGCTTCTTTTATCAGTTTGCCATTCTGATAGATGGAAATCGTACCGTCCACCTCCATGCCGGTTATTAGACGGATTTTCACATTGGATTTCTTCGGAACCGCTATCCCGTACCAATCCTCGTCACCATACGGGACGCCGCTGTTTAAATAGCCTGCCTTCGTGTATAATCTGCTCGTTACTTTGTTTAATTTCAGTGGTTTGTTTGACGAATTATTTTTAATGACAGCCCCTTTATCTTCATCCTTTTCATTTACCGGACTGAAATGAAACTTATACGGCGTGAGTGTGAATGGCAGATCACTGTCAAGGTAGCCCGATACGACAACAAAATAATGCTTTCCTTTCTCCACTTTTACGGAGCCGTACGTAAAGCCTTCCGCCGTAATATGATCGACGACTTGGACCGTTTGGTTTTCTTCTTCATCAAGCTTATGGTTGTTGTTGACATCCTCGAGCACAGCTGCCACCCCATAAAATGGAGCGAACAAGTCGGAAGGAAATTTGTCCTTCAAGCTTTTCACTGCTGTTCCCCTATCAATCGTCACACCCATGATGGCTTCTTTCTGAGCGGTATAATAATACATGTCCTGATCATTGGCTTTTGCAAAGTTTGCTGTAAATGAAGCACCTGGAAGGTTCTTGGCATCCTGAAATTCGTCATTTGATTCATATCGGTCCAATACATTACCGGCAGCCTTCTTTGATGTGATGGAATACCCGTCAAATGGCAGGGAACCTGAGATATAGTCAAATGTGATTTTGACAAAGTATTGTTTTCCTTGTTCAAGCACTGTATATAAAACTGGGGAAACTTCTGCATTGGACCAGCCCCGACGGACATTCTCCCCAACCAGCTGTAAATAAGGCGCTGCATCTTCTTCATCTTCATGGGGCTGAACAAGTTGATAAATTTCCACCAGCGGACGTTCGCTTGAAGATGGATTGATATTGAATTGATACAGCCCTGATTCATCTGCTCCGATCTGCAGCCAATCCTCATCATCCCGGGATTGAAGATATCCTGATGCTTCATCCCCTAACTGATAATCCATCGCTTGATCTTGCAGCATCTGGACGAAGTCTGCTTCTGGATTGGTTTCTTCCATATTAGATTGTGAGGCTATCTTTATCCGCTGCGTGGCCAACCCTTTTTCCCCTGGATTGTCCATACCATCATCGCCAGCAGCTCCATCATAAGGAAATACATCCTCATCTTCAGGCACTACCTTTCCTTCGATCTTCAGCGAATACGGGTTAAGTGATGATGATGCCTCTACCTTTTCCATTTGCGGATTTTGATAATAGTCATACCCTCCAAAATAATCATTCGGGTTGTTGGATGCCTTCACATAATAATCCATATCCGGGTCCGCACGGAAAACAAGTGTTTCCCCTTCACCGATGCCTTCGGAGTTTTGATAATAAAGAGGTTCGATACTATGTTCTTCCATTCCCATGTCTGCTTTTTCCGCCATTCCTTCATCAGGGAGCGCGTCATTTCCAAGCCCAAGCTGTTCTGCAGTGAACACACTAAGGTTAGAATCCACCCCGGCTACACCTGATAAATTGACTTTGACCATTTGTGATTCCTTCACTGTTAAATGAAAATAATCATCGTCGCCGTCATCCTTCAAAAAATGCAATGGTGTGCTTGCGCTATTATATGGTAGATTTTCAACTTCAATCGGAGTTTCCAGGCTGGATTCATCCTCTAACTCTTGATTATTTACCGATACATTCAATTGATATTGAGACTTTCTCGCTTTCGAATCATCATAGCGGCCATTCACGTCATTGACACTGATGAGCAATGTCCCAGAAAAAGGCGCCTTGATCATTTTGCCTTCTTCCTTTCCTTCCCTGACATCATTGACCTTGACCGTCTGATCTTGATCATTCGAGACGAAATGGAGTTCCATCTTATAATCATATTGCTGTGAGCAGCTCAAATTCACTTGGATTTGCTGCCCTTCTTTTACATCCATCTTATAAAGCTTCTCATCGAAAGGTTTTACAAACGCCCCTTTCTCGACAGCAGCTCCTTTCAACGGAACGGCTCTCTTGATCTTTTCTGCCACACTTGATTTATTGTTCAATAATGAAGGGATATTCTTGGTATTAAATTTCAATGCTTTGACAAGGTTAATCAATCCATACCCGTATTTCACATCAAATCCCTTTGCCCCTAAATCATCGGCCGTATGCTCTAAAATATATTCCACCTGTGCAGGGGACAGCTTCGGATATTTTGACAACAACAGGGATGCAGCCCCAGAAACGACCGGAGCGGCCATTGATGTCCCGCTCATGCTCGCAAATGTTGATTTTTTTTCATAGTCATAAAGCGTGCTGTATATATCCTCACCAGGCGCCACTAAATCTACGGAAGGACCATAGGAAGAAAAGTCGGATAGCTGCTTTTGGCTATTAACGGATCCTACGCTGATCACACCTTCGTAGGCAGCAGGGTAATCGACTGTTTCATCTCCAGAGTTTCCTGCTGCTGCAACAACGACGATATTCTTCTTGATTGCCTCTTCCACCGCCTCCCTGATGATCGGAGAATCGACCGGCCCGCCGAGACTTAAGTTAATAATATTCGCCCCTTTTTTCACAGCTGTCAGAATCCCTTGGGCAATGGAGAAATCACTTGCACCCCAGCTTCGGTTGAAGACGTCGATCGACAGGATTTTCACATTCGGATTGATCCCAAACCCGCCAATCCCATTATCCTTCTTCGCTGCGATGATCCCTGCCACATGGGTCCCATGAAAATCCGGCATTCCCTGATTCATTGGATTGACGGCATTATAGCTTGGCAGGAGGTTTGATGCCAATTCAGGGTGATTCGGATCGACTCCCTGGTCGACGACTGCAACGACTACCTTGTTCTTTCCTGCCAGCTTTTGTGCTTCAGAGGTGTGGAGCATTTGATGCATATACTGAATATCCGCTTTTGGATCGCCGATTGATAGAGGAGTATACATCGCACTTGGCTTCACCGATACGGTTTTTGCGCTTTTTTGAAAGTAAAGGATGCTATTTTGAAACTTGCTTTTATCAAGTACCTTGACGATTGCATAGTTCAATTCAGGCACGACCTGAAGCAGCTGCGTCCCCGCTTTTGTGTACTCCCCATAAGAAAATGGCCTCGTATATTTGATTACCAGCGTATCGTCACTGATAGCTTGATGATCTTTATTATATTGGTTTCCTGCTACCAATGGATTTTTCTCCAATAATGAAGCCGCTTGATAGGTTTCGCTTCCTTTTGCCAAAACATTTTGCGGTATATTGTTCACCCCGCTAACAGCAATTCCTGCCGACAACCCGGCAGCCATTAAACCCCTAGTCCATTTATTCAACATAGATCCCCCTGAAAATGGTATATTTTTCTATCATTCTCTAATTCTATTCATCCACTCATTGAAAAGCAATATTGCATTTGTTACATATTCGTTAAATTTTCGCTATGATTTGACATTTTCAGCCTTTATAATAGGATGGGAAAGTAGTTTAACAGCTTTTGTAAAAAGAAAGAGGTTTTTGCATGTTTCACAAAAAAAGGACTCTCATCATTGCCGCCGTTTTATTTTGCTCACTCATCACAGGGATTTACTATTTCAAAGAAAAACCAGGTATCATTAAGCTGAAAGAAGATCTTACATTATCAGTGAATCACCCTTGGACCCAATATAAAAAAGTAGAGAGCCACCACAAAAGCTATGATGGGATCACAGACGATCAAACCGTTTTCATGATCAAAAAGTGGGGGCAAAAAATCGGCTATCTTTCGATTACCAAAAGGACCCTTCCAAATAAGGATTTGATGGTATTTGAAAGAATGCGATTTTTAAAGAATGAGCATTCATTTGAATCAACAATTAAAATAGGATCAAACACGATAAAAAGAATCACCTTTACTGATTGGAACAAAAAAAAGAAGCTGCTTACCCATCATGAAGATTTCGGAGAGGATCCGACCTCTAATCCAGACGGGTTATACCATCTGTCCTCTTCCAATCAAGATTATGAAATGATCATGGGGAAAACATTCACATCGAAGGAAATGAGCAAATCCTATCAAGATGGCCACGTGAGCAAACTGCGGAATCTCGTATCTGAAGAAAAGACGACAGCCGCCAAAGGTAATGCAATTTCCCAAGATTTTACCGGAAGCCAAAATGATGTCGTGGAATCATGGTTTATGTTAAGTGATAAAAAGCTCTTCAAGGATTCAGATATTGAAAAAGATTGGATTTCCTTTTGTTTGGCCAATCCAACCAAAACAAATAATTGGTTCACTGAGAGTGGACCATACAATAAACTTCCATGGTCGATCGAACCTTTTACGAAACTAGGATACGGCCGAAATTTAGGACGATTCCAGGATCGTGAAGCACTAGATTGGTATAATCGAACGAAAGAAAGATTCTTCTACAATCTCACCTTGAACTCCTATGCAGATTTGCTTACATACAGAGAAGACAAGGAGACGGTTCATTGGGAGACGGAATATACGAGCACTTGGCTGAAAAAGGCGTACGGAACGACAGCACCATATGTGGATACTCGCCACAATGAATATATATCACTGTTCCTATCGGATGTGAGCAAAGAATTTCAGATCGGGAATTCAGAAAGCTATATTCAGCAGTATGCCGATTACCTGATTCAGCAGGTCAAAAAAGGGAATACGATTCCTGTAGATAACGGCTATTTGATCCGTGATTATTATAGCCCATATGTCAAAGTCGAAAATCATACCCACGCATCGCTCAATCATGAGCTCGGCGGTCTGAATATGCTGCTTCGTGCATACAGGAATACAAATGATCAAAAGTACTATGAAACCGCCATGAACATCCTTGGCGCAATCGATGATCTCGGAAGCGACTGGATCCGCGATAACGGCGACCTTTGGTATCAAGTGAATAACGATCATGAATTTACCGGCGGGGATTATGAGCAGTTGACCTTGATTGATCTCCTAAACACCCAGGAGAATTTAAAAAAATCCGGACTTTCGGCCAACGCAACGTTGGAAAAGCTGATCCACTCTAAAATTGAGTACTTGGCAAGTGCCAACAAAGCACTTCTTCCTACGGTTGTGAACTTAATGAAGGATGATGAAAAAACAGAGGCGTTCTCGTAGGAGACGCCTCTGTTTTTATTTGGAAACATGATGTTCTGCGTGAAATAGACTTTTGAGCGGATGTAGTTAAGAGGTTCGTTCGATGGTTTATCTTGGAAATGAGCAAGTTTTCTCACAGTAATGATCATTTCTCTTTAGCAAACCGCAAAGAAATATCCCATTAACGCTGAAAATCAACAAATCCTGTTTTAAACATGGCATTTAAACAATGAACAGATATATATATCGGCCGTTTTTCACCGGATATCAGCCGGAATTTTCATATATCGGCCAAAATTGTGAAATATCAGCCGATTTGAGCCATATATCGGCCAATCGACAATATTTCACAATTTTCGCCGAACTACCACTTCAAAACGAACCAAGCTCACTCTTCAAACCAACCGCAAAGCACACAAAAAGCGGCTTTCTCGGGAAAGCCGCTTTTACATTAAAATTTTGAATTGTAGACTGCTGCTGAGAAGTCAGCCCTTGTCGCATTTGATGCACCACGGAAATTATCTGTTTTGTACATCGTTGTTTTATCCAGGTAGTATAGGGATACGATGGCGTCGTATGCCCAGCTGCTTGGCGCCACATCCTGGTAGACATTACTTGCCTGTGTAACACCTGTTTTCTCTTCCGTCTTGAAGGCACGGTCCAGAATCACCGCCATTTGGGCTCTGGAAAGATATGCACCAGGTCTGAAAGTTCCGTCCGGGAATCCTTGAATGATTCCTGTTTCTTTAATCGCTGCGATGTCAGCGGCAAATGTCGAGCCAGTTGCCACATCAGGGAATGAGTGAAGGTCGTCCGCTTTCAGCTTTAAGATTCGATTTACGATGGCTGAAGCTTGTCCGCGTGTCACCGGATTATTAGGTCTGAATTCATCATTTGCAAAACCGTTGATGATGTTTTTGCTATTCAATACTTTGATTGCTTCGTATGCTGGATGGTCTGTCGGCAAATCTGTGAACAAGCCATTTGAGATTTGAGAAAGACGCTTTCCGTATACAAATCGTGGTCCCCAGTACACATTGCTTAGTGAGTCGATCTTAACCCCGCTGCTTGATGTTGCACTGATAAATTGATTGTTGCCTATGTATATACCAGAGTGTGAAACTCCTGCTTTATATGTATCTGCGAAAAAGACAAGATCACCAGGTTGAAGATTTGCCTTCGCTACCTTTTCACCGACCGTCGCTTGATCGCTTGACATCCTTGGCAGCGTAATGCCGAAATGGCTGTATGTATAGTACAAAAATCCTGAACAATCGAACCCATGCGGGCTGGTTCCACCGAAAACATATGGTACGCCTATGTATTTCTTTGAATAATCTACGATGTCGGATCCTGATGCTGCTTCAGCATTATGAAATGGAAGCAAGAGCAGTAATAAAGCTGGGATTAATAGTTTGATTATCTTCTTCATTTTTCCACCTCGAGTAATTTCTACAACGTTCGCTATAATCTAGTAAAATCTTATCAAATTTTTTAGACAATTTTCATTACGATTGTATTACATTTCGGTTACATAGGTTTATTTTTGTGAAAATTGAATAAATATTAGGTTTTAAAGGGTAGAATTTACTAGAAAAAGTGGAAGAACTTAGAAATAGCTTTGGAAATTTGATAAATTGTTAAGGATGAAACCGCAGAGAGGACGGGAATCTCTATTTCCGATTCAGGGCGCTCACTTTCAGAAGAACTACAGACGATGAGACTTACCTTTTTATTATTTAGTGAAAACAGAGCGCAACTAGGTTGTTTCTAATAGTGGCTAGTAGAAGATTCTTACAGAAAGACGATCTTTGACATTATGACAGCATCGCTTTATGCCTATGAGAAGGATATTTGAGAGAGTGAAAGAAGCGTATCGGCCCATAGTAAAAATCAACACACGCTGCTTATTAACTATAAAAAAAGGGACCGAGAGCATTCTCTCGGTCCCTTTTGTCTACAAACATTCGAGCTGTACACAACACTATATTGCTTGAGTAACCTTATCTTCCAATAAATTCTTTGTCCTCCGCTCTTGCGAGGAAGACGGAGAATTTCGCCCGTGTCATGTATTCATGCGGTTTAAAGCTTCCATCCGGATACCCTTCAGTGATTTTGGCATTGGCAAGCTCATAGATGGCGGTTTCTCCTGTCACATTGCCATTTACATCGGAATAATCGACTGCCGCTGAATCTTGAAGATGATAGGCCCTTGCCAGGAGGATGGCCATTTCCGCCCTTGTCACATTTTGATTCGGCTTAAATGTCCCGTCTTCAAATCCGTTTAGTATTCCTTTTTCCTTTGCCGATTGAATATAGCCGCTCGCAAAGTATTGGCTTCCGACATCCGAGAAGGCTATCGCACGCTTCTCGCCATTCAGTCCGATGGCGCGGCCAAGTAACGCCACCGCTTCCCCACGCGTAATCTGTTTGGAAGGAAGCAGCGTATTCGGCCCTTCGCCATTTAAGATTTGATTGTGATAAAGGTAAATCATATGCGGTGCATACCAAGCATCCGCTGCCAGGTCATCAAAGGCTGGACTTCCCATCGCAACACTTAAAGACTGTTTTGTCACCGTACCATCAGTTTGATGAAAAACAAACTGATATTGATAGGTTCCTTTTTCAATATAATCTTTCCAAGTATCATCTAAAATGTTTTGAGCCAAGACAGTACCGTTTCGATAAATATCTACTGATTTTGTGCTGCTGTTCTTGTCAAAAGCAAAAGCCGCTTCACCATTTTCATTGGCATCAATGCGCACCGATGAAGGCAGTTCGGAAATCGGGTTTTCACCATATCCTGCAATGCCGAACCCGTAAAGAGGATCCTTCCCCGCGGCACCTATATCCTTAGCATTTGCATCAAGGACGTTTCGAAGCTGAGCGCTCGTGTAGGACGGGAACTTTTCTTTGTATAAAGCTAGCAATCCTGTCACATATGGTGCCGCCATGGAGGTCCCCGTCATCGGCATATAGCCATCCTGTGCACCATCAAATGTATCGACATCCTTTGGAACGGTACTGACAATATTGTAGCCAGGGGCTGCGACTTCAACTTCTGAACCTGTTGAAGATTCTACGATCCTATTTGAATTTTGATCAAGTGCAGCCACTCCTATGACACTATCATATTTAGCAGGATAAAGGACCGTGTCCCCACTGCCATTGGTGGTGCCTGCATTACCTGCCGCACCGACAATCACGATTCCTGCATCATGGGCTTTTTTGATCATGGCCCTTAAAGTAGGGTCATCATCTTTCGTCGTAAAGCTTAAATTCATTATATCCACATGCTGTTCAATCGCCCACTCGATTCCGTCGGCGATATTTGTCGTCGTACCTGAACCAACGACATTTAATGCTTTTACAGCGTATAATTGGACGTTCGGAGCGACCCCTACCGTTCCAATGGAATTATTTTGGGCAGCGATGATGCCAGCTACATGGGTGCCATGCCCGTTGTCGTCCTGATATCCGTGGGGACAGCTATCCAATACACACGTTCCCCCTGCTGCTTTTACATCAGGATGGGTCATATCTATACCCGTATCGATAACGGCTACTTTTACACCTTTACCTGTATATTGCGTCCTGACTTGATTAGTAACATTCATTTTCCCAAACGCCCAAGGAGTCGTTTGAGAAGACATGTTGTATGTAAGTTCCTTCTGTACATTTTTCACATTTTGGAGATGTTCGATGACTTTCGCTTGCTCTGCTGTCAATTTCACTTTCACAGCAGGAATCTTGGAAAATTCATGTTGGATTTTTACCTGAAGCTCGTTTAATTCAGTCTTGTCGACTGATTTGTTGAAAAGTATCAGATAGTTCTGGGAACTCGTTTCAGCGTGAGCCAATTGTGGTAAAAAAGATATTAAGAGAATGAAGCCAATTACAATTTTAATAGTTTTCATGTTTTCGTCTCACCTTCTCTACAATTTAAAAAAGGAGTCTTACAATAAGACTCCTCATTTTTGATTATACTGGATTAATACCATTTTGTAGATGGTTGCGCTTGAAGCAAATCATATAACGGCAATACATCATTATAATTTTTATAATGATAGTAGTAATCTAGTATTCCCAGATAAATGGCTTTCGCAGCTTCCTGTCTCCAATAAGGAGATTTCAGCTTATCGTTATCCGATTTATAATCGATGAATCCTAACTCGGTCAAGACAGCCGGCATCGTATTTTCACGGATGACGTGGAAATCACCATTTCTTACTCCTCTATCAGGCAAATGCCAGAAATCCAATAGTCGATGCTGGATGTATGTTGCCAAGGCTGTGCTCGCATCAACATTAGGGTTATGATAGGCTGCGCTATAATAATAAGTCTCAGTTCCAGAGGAATCACCTTTATAAGAATTGGCATGGATACTGACAAAAATATCGGCATTGTGCTCCCTCGCAAATGTCACGCGGTCGCTCAATTCGATTTTCTTATCTGTTTCCCGTGTCATTAATACATTGAACGGTGTCTGTGAAAGGTAGCCTTTAACCCTCAGACCTGTATCCAATACGACGTCTTTTTCAAGAAGTCCGTATCCAGATGCGCCTGTGTCCGGAGATCCGTGGCCTGGGTCAATGACAATCGTTTTTCCTGCAATATTGGAGCTGCTTTGATCCACTTGTGAGTCAGATAGAAAATCGCTATGTACAAACCCAACTGATTGATTGTATTGGACATACGCCCACTTCCCAATCATATAGGCCACTTTCACTTGTCCATTCTGTGGAATTTGCGTCACTGGATCAAATAAAGTAGATGGCCCTTTTCTCATATTCAGTGCATCAGCGTTAACATATTTGACTGTAGAAAAATCAGGCTGTTCCCCATCCATTCTCATTTCCGCATTGATGCTTCTTGCCAAGAACACGGAAAAATCCGATCGGATAATCGGAAGGGATGTTCCAAAAGAACCGTCTGCAGTTCCTGATGAGATGCCTTTGTCCATCAGTTGTTTGGCAGCGCCATTGATCGTTGTTGCACCATAGCCGAATGCACGGCTGATCATGATGGCCATTTCGCCTCGAGCCACTGGTTTTTCAGGCTTGAAAGTTCCATCATTATAGCCTGTTATGATTTTTTTCTTGGCAGCTTCCTCAATATATCCTGATGCAAAGTTATTGCTGCCGACATCGCTAAAATCTGTGTTGACTTGGTTGCCATTCAGTTGTAAAGTTCTGCCGATCATTGCTGCTGCTTCCGCCCTTGTCACTTGTCGGTCCGGATAAAAATGACCGTCCTTTTCCCCGTTGGCAATTTTCCCTGTGGCTAAATAATATATTTCATCCTTAGCACGATGGGTATCTCCAACGTCTGAAAACGTCGCCGCTCCAGCCTGTGTGGAAAACATACAAAAGCTTGCAATAGCAAAAATAGACAGAAGAAAAAGCCGTTTCACCGCTTTCTCCCCTTTCGCCAATTTTCTACAATTTTAACACAAAAAAATTTTCCATTCTATCAAACTTTTAGTCTACGTTCAATAAATTAGCTCCTTATCCATTTCATTCGAAAATATTCTAAAATAATTTATTAATTAGTTGATTTCGGAAAAAACGAAGGTCAATAGAACTGTTTTCAAAATTATATGATTAATTTATTTTTGTAATATCTTGATTTCAAGGAAGAAATTAATCAAACGACTAAATTTAGTATAAATTACCATATTTGTTTTTGTCACAAAAAATTCTTAAATTTAATCATATTTTGACGAAAGACACCATTTATTCAAACGTTTGATTAAATGATCATTACCCAAAAGCACAGCCCCCCACTTTGGGTGCCAGGCACCAAAGTAGGGGGCTGTGGATTATTGAATTGTGAATTCAATTATTTTTGATGCAAGAACATGGAGAAGACTTTTGCTGCTTCTGCTCTTGTTGAAGAATCCGTTGGTTCGAAAGTTTGATCGCTCACTCCATCAACCATTCCCAACTCATAGGCAAGGTTCACGTCTTTCATTTGTTCTTCCGGAATGCCGTTTAAGTCATTGAAATGATCTTCACTCATGACCGCAGGAGTTTTTCCGTATTTCAAATCATATGCACGAATGAGCATTGTGACCATTTCAGCACGGGTAATATCAGCATTCGGGCTGAAACGGGATGCAGATGTACCATTGGTGATCCCTGCCTCGAAGGCTGCTGAAATTTCATTTTGAACCGCAGGCGAAACATCGTTCATATCCATGAATGGAGCTGCTTCAGTAGATTTCAAATCTAAAGCCCTGACGACCATGGAAGCGAACTGAGCCCTCGTCATTTTCCAATCAGGAGAGAATACACCTTCTGAAGTCCCTTTCGTTACATGTTGATAATAAAGATCCGTTACAAATGGATTGGACCATTTATCAATAGCAACATCTTTGAAGACTTTGGAAACTTCTTGGATCCTGCTTTCAGCATGGTAATCGATCGGCTTATCAAATGATTTAATAAAATCCTGCGTCGCATCCAAATCCACTTTTCCTTCTTCCGGTGTACCAGTGAAATAATCAGAAATTTTGTTGTTTGGATCGCCATACATGAAGTTGTTTAAAACGACGCTGTATTCTTTTGCATCATCTATTATGCTGCCATCCGGCATCGTCACACTGACAACCTTGCGAGTGGAACGATCCCATTTATAGTTGATCCCTGAAACGGAAAAGTCCGGTCCGTATTGCTCGGAAATTTGATTGTTTAATAGTTCTTTCACTTCTTTACCGGATAGCTTGATCTTGACAAGGTAGTTTCCGAATGGCTGAATGTTGAACAACTCAGCGTATGTGACCGGCCCTTTGTCTAAATCTTCACGGATTCCGCCGCCGTTCATGAAAGCAATGTCGGCATCCATTGATTTTTTCATACCATCTGCAATCATGTTGCCCAAAGCGTTGTCTCCAACTGGGCCTCTTTCAGCATAGCCGCCATTTAAGGCTTCAGCTGTTTCACCTACTACGACATTTCCTACTTCATCAGACTTCGCTTTGTACTCGTCGATTAATTTTGTTATATCCGCATCAGGAGTGATGCCTGCATGATCCGTATAGACGATTTCTGCTGATTTCTTCACGATATCGTCCGTTGCCGGGTCGATTTCTACGTCAACATCCGAAAATGCTTTTCCATAAGATTCTGCTTCAACAATCAATTTATTGTCGACTACGCGATTTACCTTGATATGGTTGTGCCCAGCAAAGATGACATCAACGTTGTCATCCACTTTTTCGGCAATCTTTGCTGCATCGAATCCAAGGTTTTCACCTTCCTGTTCCAGAGGATTGTGTGCAAGAACAACGATGGCATTTACGCCCTGGTCTTCAAGGATTTTTGCATATTTATTGATTGCTTCCGCTTCATCTGTGATTTCAAGATTTTCATTTCCAGTTTTCACAATGATGCTAGGGGTTTCCTGTGTCACGACTCCAATGAAACCGATCTTGGCGCCGCCAACTTCTTTTATTGTATACGGATCAATCAGCAATTTACCTGTCGATTTATCATATGCATTTGCACAAACAACCGGGAAATCAATGCCATCATATCCTTTTGTCCCTTGTCCATCCGTGCGTTCACCGCCGTTGACGATCCGTTCCATTTCTGAAATCCCTTCATCGAACTCGTGGTTTCCTAGTGTACCAACGTCCATTCCCATTGCTTCAAGGATATTGATCGTTGGCTCATCGTGAAGAGCTGCTGAGATCAATGGACTGGCACCGATCGAATCACCTGCATTGACAAATAACGTATTAGGGTTTTCAGCTTCACGCTGTTTGATGTATGCTGATAAATAATCCAAAGATCCAAGCGTCTCTTTCTTTCCATCTCCATTGATGTCCTGCTCGTATGTATTGTTAATTTTCCCATGAAGATCATTGATTCCTAAAAGCTGTACTTTGATGTTTGCAGACTGCGCATGCACATAGTTCGTACTGAATGGTGCGGCAAATGCGCCGACAGCAAGTGCAGATGCAAGACTAAAGCTTGCGGCCTTTTTTCCTACTTTACGAAACATTCCTCTTCCCCCTTTAGTTTGAATATCCAAATATAGGATATCTTAATATTGTAAACTAGTTATTACCCCTTCGTTAAGATTTTTTAATAATTTAATATATTTGTAAACATGACTATCTTACTATTTTTGTTAAATTTAGATAATTTATTACAATTTGATATTCTTTTATGTCGTTTTGTGTAATGTGGGATAAAATGTAGTGCCGATTTGGTTTTTTCTAATATTAAGGCTCTTTTCGTAAAGTTTGTTGCTCTTGGTCAAAGGTTTTATCATATCCGGAAAGAGGTGAGTAAAGTGCTCAAATATATGCTGATGATTGTCTTCTCTACTTTTCTTTTATGCGGGTGCTCATATTCCGAAGAAAAAATAAGCACATTTGAAGGACAAATCGACTATGTTTCAGGGAAACAAATTAAAGTGGACTGTTCAAATACAGTTGCAGCAAACTCAGAAGAATCAGGGGATCAAGTAGGAGTCGGCTACATTTGCTTTGCAGCCATCAATGGCCAAACAAAGCTGGAGGACAACAACGGGAACTCCCTATCCATCAATGATTTTACAATCGAAGATAAGATTAAAATATTTCTGGAATCCCCTAAAAATATCGGAAAAAGTTTGGAAAGCAGAAAATTCACAGCATCTAAAGTCATCCTGATAAAAGCCAGCCCTGCCCCAAAGTGACAGGCACCCAGGTGCCTGTCACCTAGAATGGTCAGCTTTGCTCAAGCTGGCAAATTCACAATATTGTTTATAGAAGGTTATAGGATCTTCTCCGAAATAGGAAAGTGTACGTCTTGTGTCAATAAGGGGATTCTTGTCCTTGATATCTTTACGAAGAAATTCTTTGTAGCTGCTCCAGGGGTATTTGATGGGGGAATCACAAATCTTTGCTTTATAGGGGTTCAAGTGAATATAACGGCTAGTATCGACAAAATGCTGATGATCTTTAATCAAAACAGCGCTGAACCTTTTTTCGAAAACATGTCCATTCAACTCGTATCTTTTATTAAAATAGTGTGCATAGGTAGATAACAAGTAATGCATGATCTTTGAAACATGTACATCCTTTGTTTCCAATAAAAAATGGACGTGATTGGTCATAAGGCAATACGCATGAAGATCAAAAGGGTGGCGTTTTTTCGCTTTTTCAAAAATGTTAAGTATATTGTATAATCCTCATCAAAACGAAATATGGGTTCTTTTCTATTACCCCTGCTTATAATATGATAAATCGCACCTGGAAACCAAACCCGTTTCTTCCTCGTAATCAACTCACCTCCTTTCAAAAGTCCTCCCCCATGGTGCCTGTCACCAAAGGGGCAGGGCCATTGTTAATCTTTTCTTTTTCTTTTGGTTGCAAGAACTGGGAGTTTAGGTTTTTTAGGTATGTATAGAAATGAGATCCATTTCTCATTTTCCAACAAAAAGCAGCTTAATACACTCAAAACGATATTCTCTGTTAACCGGTGAGAAGAATTATTAGATGAGACATAAATATATCCTTCTACTAAATTAAACACTACCAATAATTTGCTTAAGAATGTCGTACGACGGAAGCAAATTTCAAAACGGGTTTCTTGTTTGAGAGGTAATCTATTCATACGTATGACTGAATTATGTGATGTTGAATTATTTATGAAAGCGTACTTTCGATCATGAAGGACGTCTGAGATGTCTCGAATGGATAATTCCTGCAGTTCTTTAGGTATGTGCTTTTCTTTAAATACAAGAAACCAATTCCGATCTGGATGCCATTCTCCAGATTTATATATACGATCAATCTTAAAGCAATACGGTTTCATTCTTTCCTCCTTTATAGCGTTTTCCAATTATATCCTAATCCTATTGGTATGACTATTCTATCAGAAATTACAGAAAATTGTAAACATGTTTTATTAATTACTTTACATAACTACTAGCAATAGATTCTCATCATTCTGATTGGTTATATAATCTGTTTCATTTATTAAAAAAATTTGCTTGAAGGAAAAGACATTAGGTGAAAAATATGTCCTTTCAAGAACGACGCTTACGAGAATATAGAGAAGATATGTTAATAGACTTAACACTTCATACAATTCATCAATGATGTTAATAAATAAGTACAGCCCCCCCACTTTGGTGCCTGTCACCAAAGCGGGGGGGGCTTAAGAAAATGTACAAATAGGCGTTTTTTTATTAAACTGTTTATAATATTGTTTCTATTGAAAGATATAAAAGTAATGAAACTTTATTTGCTTGAATACGTATTAAAAAATTAGAGGTGAAGAAAATGTATTCAAATACAGAAACTGCTCATTCATTTTTACCGACAGTATTGAAAGCTTTTGCGATATCCCTTGCTTTTGCCTTGCTGGGAATGTGTGCAGGCGTATTCGTTCCACCAGTGCTGTTCATGCCGCTTTCCATCATTGAAATCGGGATGCTGCTTGTGGCCTTTTTCTTAAGACGAAGAAAAGCGATATCCTATACATTCCTTTATGCATTCACGTTCATTTCAGGTGTGACCCTATATCCAGTCATCGCCTACTACTTAGCGACAATTGGTGCGAACATGGTGCTTCAAGCTGTTGGAACAACCGTGGTCGTTTTCGGCGGACTGTCTATATACGCCACTAAGACAAAGCGTGATCTTTCCTTCTTGGGAGGATTTCTGATGGCGGCGCTGCTGGCGCTAGTCGTGCTTGGACTGTTCAACATTTTCTGGCCGTTAAGCTCTACTGCAATGCTTGTATACTCATTCATTGGGGTACTCGTGTTCAGCGGATATGTCCTATTCGACTTCAACCGCATGAAGCATTACGGTGTGAGGGCAGAGGATGTGCCTTTGATGGCGTTGAATCTTTATCTTGACTTTATCAACCTGCTGCTCAGCATTCTTCGCATCTTCGGGATCCTTTCAAGCAGGGATTAATAAGTAGTTTAACCGGAACTTCCTGATGGAGGTTCCGGTTTTAATTTGCTTTGCGATAGGCAGAAAGGCTCCATCATCAGACGTCATTCTCTTCCAATAGACGGCGACATTTGACGAAATTCCCAAAATCAATTACAATATTCAGTATATTATAGGTCTAATTACCCTTTCGTTTATTACATCTTTTTATTATTATAGTCCTGTTAACAAATGTCGAAAAATGGCAAAATTACTGAAAAGTAATGACGCAAAGCTATAGGGGCTAAGGTCGATGGGACTATGCCAGCCAGTTACCGAAACGGAGGAATCATCGTGAAAAAAGCGTATGCTTCTACTGACTCACAGGAGAGAAAAGGGTTTTCCAGCAATTGGATTTTTATTTCTATTTTTATTTTCATTTTACTTCTTGGCGCAATTATCCCATACGTTCTTTAATTTTCTAAGGACTATCCGATATAAAGGATAGTCCTTTTTTCATAGAAAAACAGAAATTTTGTATAATTTTGTAGAAATTATCTGAATATTTATTTTATAATGTAGATAAAATAATCCTTTGGAGGTTTATTATGGAAGGAAGAGCTCGGAGAAACCTACGATCATATCAAAAAAAACGAAGAAGCGGGAACGGCGAATTCAAAGAAAACTTGATTGACTTTTTCTTTCATATTTTAGGTACTGCCATCATATCTGTTATTCTAGTTTATTTACTTTCCTTAATGAGTGATTTTTAAATTACATACATTCAACTAATAAGCCCTTCAAAGAAATTAGTTCTTTGAAGGGCTTATTTATGCTTATTCATTTTCTACTTTTTCTATAAATGCAGCCATGCTGTGGTATCTTGAAATGCCTTGACGCTTTAGTAACAGCAAGGGATCTCCAATGTTGACATTTCCAGTTTCAGTCGTAAAAGCCATATGGATTCCTGCCTCTGAAGCTGCTTTTTCCGCCGTCTTGTTCGTCTGTCCCCACGGATAGGCTAAATATCTAGCATGAATTCCCGTGAATTGGTTCCATTTTTTTAAATCTTCAACAATATCCTCGCCTGACTTGTATTGAAGGTAAGGTTCAAAAGTATCTCTATCTCGTAGATGCATGGCAAAAGTATGTGATTCATAGGAGAAGACATCTTTATTGCTTCTTATGTCATTAAACCCCATATACTGCAGGGAATCAGAGTTGAATGGGAGGCTATGCT
Source organism: Falsibacillus albus (assembly GCF_003668575.1). NCBI lineage: Bacteria > Bacillati > Bacillota > Bacilli > Caryophanales > Bacillaceae > Falsibacillus > Falsibacillus albus. The sequence goes on from NZ_RCVZ01000003.1 coordinate 436,455, forward strand.
GATAAAGCCTGCTCCCAATGACAAAGTCCGTCGCCCGAAAATGGTTCTCTTTTAATATCGGATAGGCATAGTGAATGGTTGAAAGCAACCCATCATCAAACGTTAAGACAACCACTCTTCCAGTCAAATTTTGATGGAACTTCAAATAGTTTTCTAATACGTCCAAATCGATGGTTCGAAATCCCCCATTTTTCAGGTAATCCATCTGTTCATTGAAGGAATCATAGGATACTGTCATGTTGTTTTGAAAATTGACATTCTCGGAATTTTTCAAAATATGGTGATACATCAGGACTGGTATTCCGTGATCCTCTTCTGTAAATTTCTTTAATATATATCCCGTCTTTCCGGAGAAATAAATTTTCAGCCAGTTCGGATTATCTGAAGAAACTGCCGCATAGCGAATATTTCGGTTAATGATCCCGATTGGATGCTGAGATTTATCATCATCAAACACGACTATTTGCCTTTTGGTGATGATCATCTCTTTAGATTTCGATAATTCTGCGGGATCATTAGACTCTTTGGTAATTATTGAATCATCCAAAGATACACTTTCATATACGTTAGAAAAAGGCACAAGCAGCTGATTCTCTTTTTTATCCCCGAAATATTCGACATTCGGCAGCAAAATACCCGCCTTGATTTCTTCTCCTGCAATATTGATTGAAATGTCCGTCTTCTTCTGCACTTGGAATGAAACATTCTCCGCTGCAGACGCCTTCTCGGTGAAAATCAATCCTAATAGAACGAAAAGCCCGACTGTAATAATGTACTTCATTTTCCCCAAAATGATCCTCCCCTAATTTTAGTTGCTTTACCATTCTACTAAAATTAGGGATAATATACCATAAATTATGGAATTTTTTATATTTTATAGGTTTATATTGGTATTTTAATGGATGTTTTGTTCTATTATTTTCATCCCTCACATCCCTCTGCAAAAATAAGCCTCTTTCGAACTCGTCGAAAGAGGCGATACGATCTATTCTAATGGATGGATTAACAATCCGCTCCTCAGCTTCGGTTCAAACCACGTCGATTTCGGCGGCATGATCAGGTTTTGATCTGCGACGGTCATCAATTCTTCTATTGATGTTGGGTGAAGCGCAAATGCGACTTGGAAATTGCCGCTATCCACATGTTTTTCGAGTGCTTCCGTGCCCCTGATCCCCCCGACAAAGTCGATGCGTTCATCGCTGCGGATATCCTTGATTTCCAGGAGAGGTGAGAGGACGTAATTTTGCAGGATGGAGACATCCAGCGTATTGATGATGTCGTCGTCGTTTCGGGATAACTCACCTTTGAAATGAAGCCTGTACCATGCTCCATCCAAATACATCCCCACTTGATGCTTTTTATCCGGTTTGGCTGATGCTTTCTCGACTTTTTCAATATCAAAAGAGTCCCCCAGCAGCTGCAGGAATTTATCCGTAGTGTAGCCGTTCAAGGAGGTGACGATTCGATTGTAGTCCAGGATTTCCAGCTCGTTGGATGGGAACACGACAGCTAAAAAAGAATTGTATTCTTCCTCCCCATTGTAATCCGGCTGCTGCTTGCGCCTTTGCTGTGCGACTTTCGCTGCTGCCTCAGAGCGGTGATGGCCGTCCGCGATATATAGGTTCTCGACGTTTTCAAACAGTGTGACGAGACGATTCACCGATTCCACCTTGTCGATGACCCAAAGTCGATGAACGACGCCGTCTTCGCTTTGGAAGGAGTAGACCGGATCGTGGGATGATTTCCATTCATTCAACTCTTTGTCGATCTGTTCTTCCTGCTTGTAAGCCATCATGATCGGGCCGGTATGCGCATTCAGGCTTTCCATATGCCTGATACGGTCGATCTCTTTCTTCTCGCGGGTCACTTCATGCTTCTTGATGATGTTTTTCTCGTATTCTTCTACAGAAGTACATGCAGCGAGGCCCGTCTGGGTGCGCCCGTTCATTTCAAGCTCATAGATGTAGAGGCTTGGGAGCTCATCCTGACGGAGGACGCCCTCACCGACCATCCATTGCAAATTGAGACTGGCCGTTTCATAGACAAGTTCATCGGTGTCGGATACGCTGTCGTCAAAGTCGATTTCCGCCTTGTCGACATGGAGGAAGGAATACGGGTTATCTTTCGCTGCTTCCTTTGCTTCTTCCCGATTCAGGACATCATAAGGCAAGGCAGCTACTTTCTCTGCCAGTTCGCGTTCAGGACGTACTGCTTTGAATGGTCGGATTTTTACCATGATTGCCACGCTCCTTTAAGGTTTAGGCTATTCGGTGTTTGTTTTTTAAATGAAATGGTTGATTTCCGCGGAAGGATGCTCGCTTTCCGAGGGGCCTCACACGAAGTGAGGTCGTTCGATGTTGGCACAGGACGTGCCGAATCCGCCTGATTCCTCCTCGGCTTCCCTGTGGGGTCTCACCTGAGCCGCTGATCCCTCCGGAGTTTCGCACCTTCCGCTCCAATCAACCTGCTCCATGACGAAATGCTTTCAGATATCTGCAATAAAAAGCCTGTGTATGTTTCTCAGAAACTTTTATTATATAAACCTTATCATAGTGACGCCGGTGATTACTTTTACTTTGCCTTTTAAGATTTCTTCCGCATCATGGTCGATATCCTGGTCAAGGTCTATGATGGTATAGGCATAGTCGCCCTTGCTGCGGTTGATCATGTCGGCGATGTTAATGCTGTTGGCAGCAAGCAGCGCCGTGATCTGACCGACCATGTTCGGAATATTTTGATGAGCAATCGTCAGGCGCTTTTTCCCGATGTAAGGCAACTCCACGTCCGCAAAGTTGACTGAGTTTTTGATATTCCCCGTTTCGAGGTAGGACCGCAGCTGCTGGACAGCCATGATTGCGCAGTTTTCCTCCGATTCCTGGGTGGATGCACCGAGATGCGGGGTGGCGACGACATTCTTCATATTCAAGACGCGCTCATTCGGAAAATCGGTGATGTATTTACCGACCTTGCCGGATTCGAGTGCATTCTCCAGGTCGTCCTCATTAACGAGTTCGCCGCGGGAGAAGTTCAGGACCTGAACGCCTTCCTTCATTTTATCGAAGCCGCTGGCGTTGATGATGCCCTTCGTTTTGTCTGATAGCGGCATATGGAGTGTGATGTAGTCGCATTTTGTGAACACCTCATCGAGACTCATCGCCCGTTGTACGTTCCGTGACAGGAGCCATGCGCTGTTGACGGAAATGAACGGGTCGAATGCAATGACTTCCATATCCAGTGCCAACGCGGCATTGGCGACGAGCACCCCGATGGCCCCGGCACCAACGACTCCGATATACTTCCCTTGGATTTCGGAGCCGATGTATTTCTTCTTTTCTATTTCCACCAGTCTCTCTAAGTTTTCGGCATTTTGAATCGTCTGCGTCCATTGCACGGCTTCGAACAATTTCCGTGATGAGGCGATCAGGCTCGTGATGACAAGTTCCTTGACGGCGTTGGCGTTAGCGCCTGGGGTATTGAACACGACGATGCCTTTTTTCGTACAGTCCGCGACAGGAATGTTGTTCACTCCAGCGCCAGCCCTGGCGATGGCTTTCACGCTTTCCGGGATATGCTCCTCGGTCAACGGATAGCTTCTTAACAGAACGCCATCCGGGGATTCGGTGTCAGTGAGACGATATTTTTCTTCTGAAAATAAGTCAGTTCCCTTTTTGGCAATTTGGTTGTAGACCTGGATTTGATACATTCCGACAACTCCTTATTTGTTGGCTTTTTCAAAGCTTTCCATGAAATCGATGAGCGCCTGGACGCCTTTGACCGGCATGGCATTGTAGATGCTGGCACGCATTCCCCCGACCGATCGATGGCCTTTTAAATTGACAAGCCCTTTTTCACCTGCCTGTTTGATGAAGGCTGCGTTTAATTCATCCGACTCGGCTGTGAACGGGATGTTCATGAGCGAACGGCTGCCAGGTTTCACTAGAGAATGAAAGAGTTTTGATTGGTCAATGAAATCGTAAAGCATCCCAGCTTTTTGACGGTTGGTTTTTTCGATTGCTGCAATGCCGCCTTTTTGCTTCAGCCACTCGAAAACGAGCTTGGCGACATAGATGCTGAAGGTCGGTGGTGTGTTGTATAAGGATTGGTTTTTTGAATATGTTTCATAGTTTAATAGTGTCGGACAGTTCTCTATCGGACTTCCAATCAGGTCTTCACGAACAATGGCGATCGTCAGGCCGGCTGGGCCGATATTTTTTTGTGCGCCTGCGTAAATCAGGCCGAATTTCGAGACGTCATAGTGTTCAGAAAGAATATTGGAGGACATATCCGCCACAAGCGGGATCTGCTTAGTGTCAGGAATCGACGGAATGACTGTCCCTTCGATTGTATTGTTGGTGGTGATGTGTATGTAATCAAGGTCCGTGGATAGGGTGGTTAAATCGACAGTAGGATAGTAGGTAAAGTTTTTGTCATTGGATGAGATCTTCGTGGTGATATCGCCAAACTTTTCGGCTTCTTTGGCGGCTTTGACAGACCATGAGCCCGTGAGGACATATTCCGCCTTCTTGTGCTTGGTGAGCAAGTTCATCGGCAACATTGAAAATTGCAGGGATGCGCCTCCTTGCAGAAACAGGACGTGGTAATTGTCCGGAATATTCATCAGCTCGCGCAGCAAGGCTTCCGCTTCATCGATGATGTCCTGGAACGGATTTGAGCGGTGGCTCATTTCCATCACAGACATGCCCGTCTGGCGGTAATTCGCTAGTTCCTCTTGGACAATGCTTTTCACTTCTTGCGGCAAAACGGCTGGACCTGCAGAAAAGTTGTAGACTTCTTCCATTCGAAACCCCTCATTTATAATCAGAATATTCATGAATTATAAGGGACTTTCTCGTGTCCGGTCAAGGGATAAATTCACGAAATAACGCGTTAAATAAATAAAGCGTTTTCATTTTAGGGTGACAGGCACCATCCATTTTTTGGATGGTGCCTGTCACCTTCTTATTCTTTTATGCATATTATTGTCGAAATGTGCATTTTTTCCTAGAAAAAGGTTTATCCGTCTGGTAAATTGGAGATAGTTGGACGAAAAGGCAAATTCATTGAAAAATGATGGCGCAAAACTAAAGGGGCTAAGGTCTTGGGACTACGCCAGCCAGTTATCGAACCGGGAGGGGTTAAAATGAGCAGATATTTGACACCTGAAGAAGCAGATCGTATCAAGCTGAATCGTAAACGATTAATGTATGCTTTAATCATAATTGCAACAGTCGGTGTTGGCGCAGGTATCTCTGCACTGTCTTATTTAATGTAAGTCAAAAGGTGACAGGCACCATCCAGTTTCTGGATGGTGCCTGTCACCTTTTATGATTCTGGGTATTTCATCCCCATGATTGAAATTATTGGAATTTACGACAATATTTGCGGTACAATAGAGGACATTAAGTGTTTTTTGTTGGGAGGTTCTATTGTTGGTCTATCAGCTTCGTTTTTTCAAAGGGCTTCGGCACCCGAATGACCAGTTTCACCAGCTTGAAAAGGCTGAAACGATTTATGATCTTCGACTGAGATTTTTCCTGCTTTTTGCAGCGAGCGTTTTGATTTTTGCCGTTATCTCTATGTTCGGTCTCGGCACAAATGAGATTTCCGGCGAAGTCAATATCCTTACAAACTCTCAGTTTGAGTGGGAAAAGTTTTTATTTTTACTTGGAAGGATATTACTAGGCTTTATCTTCCCTGCCCTCTATCTCTACTTAATGTCACTCTGGTTTTGGATTTGGACGGACGCAGATTACCGAAAACTTATGGTCGTCCACAGTTTTGTACTGATGATTCTATTAACGGAACAAGTCATACATACAATTTTCGTAGTTTGGTTGGGTCTGGGCTGGTTCTCATCCCCACTATCTCTTGGAGTCATTGCCCAAAGCCTGGATTTCCCGAAATGGCTCATTGCCTTTTTAGGGTGCATCACCGTTTTCAAAATTTGGGCCCTCACCCTTCAATACATAGGGATCAGAAAATTAGCGAGGACGAATCGAGCCGTCACCATTTTGCTTGTTCTGTCGATTCATCTCATTTATTGGGCAATTGCCGCGACACTCGCATTCTTTGAATTGAAAACATTTTTCTAAAAAGGCGGTGAAACCATGTCGAAAAAGACAATTTGGATTAGTTTAGCCCTACTGGTTTTTGTCGGGCTTAACCTTTATCTCATCTATAAAAAAGACAGTTCCATTCAACGAACGAACTATCTTTCTAAATGGACGTCGGTTCAAAAAAAGGATTTAAAAAACTCTTTTACCGCATCGGGTGTGATTGATGCGGAAGAAACAAACCATGTGTTTATCGATCCTAATCAAACCTTCAAGCAATTCCTCGTCAAAAAAGGCGACCACGTCGATGCCGGGACACCGCTATTTGAATACAGCGGCTTGGATCTCCAAGAGCAGCGTGAAATGATCGTCGCCGAGCAGGATCGATTGCGGGAAGAAGCAGCGAGTATTGATAGTTTGCTAGCTGACTTGGAATCAATGCGGTCTTCGTTACCTCAGGATTCATCCTATTCCACTGATCAAAAGGCCGACCAGGTCGATCCGGAGGCGGGGGCACGTCTTGAAACCTACTATTCTCTTTCTAAAACGATTTCCGAAAAGCAATTGGAGAAGGAGAAAGTTCAGCAGCAAATTGATGTGTACGACCAGAAACTGACGACATTGCAGAATGGAGAATCCAATTTACAGGTGGCAAGTCCGTATAGTGGAACTGTATCGGATATTTCAGACGACCTAGATAATCCTGCGATCACGATCGTCTCGAACACATCCATCGTCAAAGGTTCGTTTTCCGAGATGGAACGCGATAAAGCAAAAGAAGGGATGAAGACGATTCTTTCTTCTTCTCACTGGAAAAAGGACGTGAAGGGCTCTTTGGCAAAGGTCGATTCCCTTCCAGAGCAAAAGCCTACTGCTGACGGTGTGTCCACATATCCATTCACGATCATGATGGAGGAAGGAAAAACCGATTCGCTTCAGGGTTATCATGTCGATGCAGAAATCATCACGAAGGAAGCGGATAATGCCCATGCCCTTCCTGAAAAAAGCATCGTGAAAAAGAACAAGAAACACAGCGTTTGGGTACTGAACGATGAAGGGATTGTCGAAAAGGCAACCGTCGATATCGGCATTGAGGATGACGGCTATGTAGAGGTAAAAAGCGGCGTCAAAAAAGGCACACACGTGGCTGAACTGCCCTCAGAGGTTCATCGCGAGGGTCCATTCATCACCAAGATCAAACCTTCTAGGATCCTTTGGGACAAAGATGCCGACTTCTCAGAGGAATGGAAATACATCATATTGGGAATCTTGGAACCGCAGTAACAAAAAATTAAAGGGTGACAGGCACCATCCAGAATTTGGATGGTGCCTGTCACCCTTTTTTAAACACCTAAAATATAGAGCATGATCGGCAAGGTGATGATGCTCATTAACGTACTGACTAAAGTGACCGAGGAGACGAACTCCGGTTTCGCGTTGAACTGGAGGGCGAACATCGTCGTGTTGGCCGCAGTCGGCATCGCTGCCATTAAAATCATGATATTCCTCACGACTTCCGAAACGGGAAGCAAAAAGGCAAATGCGGTCGCAATCAATGGCGACAGGATAAATTTGATGATCAGTGATATCGTCATTTTCTCAAGCTCCAGGTTTCGGAGGGAGATCGTCGCCAGCTGCATGCCGAGGATGATCATGATTGTTGGCACCGTCGCATCTGAAATCATATCGATCGCCTTGTAGATTTGCCTTGGAAAATGAAAGTGGATAAGCTGAAGGATGATTCCCAGGATGGCCCCGTACATGATCGGCATGCGGACCACGGCCATCAGCGCCACTCGCGCCCCTTCCTGCCGGTCGCTTCCTTTCGCGGCATAATAGATCCCGATCGTGCTCATGATCAGCTGTTGGATGATCATGAAGATGACCGCAACATCAAACCCCGCCGCTCCAAAAGCGAACAATGCCACTGGGGTCCCGTAATTTCCGTTGTTCATAAAGACTGAAGACAAGATCATGGAACTCGTTTCACTGCGGCTATATTTTTTAAAATAAGACACGATATACACGATGGCAATCAACCCGAAGCAAAGCCCGAGCCCATAAATGGTCAAGTACAAATAATCCATGTCGATGCTGTTCTTATAAAAGGTACGGAATGCCAAGAAAGGCGACATTAAATATAGCGCCATCGTCGAAATGTTCCGAGGGTCAAATCCGATCACTTTCTGTCCGATGAACCCAATCCCAAAAATAATGAATACCGGTAAAAGAATCAAAACAAACTGCACAACATTCACCTTTTCTCTGTAAATTCAAAGCAGCGTCCATAAAATACCCATTTATTTTACCATATCTTAGCGAATTCTATGAATCATGCGCCTAGCGTTGAAAGGGTGACAGGCACCATCCAGAAAATGGATGGTGCCTGTCACCCCATAAACATTCACTTTTTGAAGACCTTTTTGATGCTTTCATAGACTTCATGCCAGACGCCATGGTCGTCTCGGTATTTTTTTGTGAGGGTCGAAATGAATTTCTGCCGATTCTCTTCAAAAGATGGGTCTTCTTTAGATGGAAGTTTGGCTCTTGCTTCGTCGACGAATTGCTGGATTTTCGGAGCACGCGGACCCCAAACCGCTCTTTCATTGCCTTCCTGATCAATAAAGATAAAAATCGGGATCGCCCTTGATTTTCCGTTGGTCAAATATTGATCCATCAGTTCCAAATTTTGATCTCTCTCGAGCAGCCTGACTTCCATCCCCGCTGCTTCGGCAATTTTAAAGAGGATCGGCACATTCAGCATCGCATCCCCGCACCAGTCCTCTGTCAGGACGATGACTCGAAGATCCGCTTTCTTCAGCTCTTCGAAGAAATGTTCATCTTCAGGCGGAATCGAAAAGCTTTCCAGGATCAACAGCAAGTTTCCTTGATGTTTTTCCATACTGTTTATGTATTCTTTTGGGGTCATCCCTTTTGTAAACCACTCATTCAACGACATGCCTTCACCCTCTTTGTTTTTTTATAGGCCCACTTCTACTTTTAATATAACCCGTATCCGTGCTGTTCTAAAAGTTTTATGTGGTGAATCTGCATTTTGAGTAGTCGCTGCACCCGTTAAATTCTCCGTATTTACCTTTTCTTTTCTTTAATTCCCCTCCGCATTTAGGAAATATACCCGCTTTTACATCATTTTTTTCTTTGGTTCGTTGTTGGGTGATTTGCTCCACATGGTCTCGTTTGGTGGATTCTTCATTTAATAAACACGATTCAATGATTGCTTTCAACTGGGATTTTTTAAAATGTGTCATATGTATTTCCTTAAATTCATTCACTGCATGAATGATGCGGTTATCATAAGTCACTCTGACAGTCTCAGAAGTAACATTTATCTTTTTCAATTCAGCCTTCGAATGGAAGGCAATGATGGAGTAATATGGACCATCATAGTGTGTAACGAGAATTTCTTTTAACGCGTGTATATGGCCATAGTTTTGGTGAATCGGATTTTGAAAGGACTCCTTCCGCTTTTATTTGACCTGTTTCCATTGCCTCGATTGATCATCTCCGAATATCCAGCCTTTGTAATTCTTCGTCTCAACTACAAAAATGCCATAAATCGATAGGATCATATGATCGATCTGGACACTCGATCCGTTCTTGGATGGTAAATAAATATCGTGTAAAACGATGTACTCCATCTCATCCAGCTTCCTTAAAAATACCCTAACCGATCCTTCCTTTCACAGTCGGCATTGCTAAAATGATTGACACAACTGCAGCTGCAGCCAAAAACAAAAAAGACAACCTTCTTCCCCCTTCCAATATCAGACAATATTATAAACCAATAAGAAATATTTGGAAATTATTTTCGATAGGTGACAGGCACCATCCAAAAAATGGATGGTGCCTGTCACCTTTTCATATTCGACAAAATTCTTTATTTTTCGGCAATTAGGGTAATTCGACCCATTACTTTTATTCCGATTTATTGTATAGTAGGAGTCGAATGGACGAAATGGCAAAATTATTGAAAAATAATGACGCAAAACTAATGGGGCTAAAGTCTAAATGCGATTAGGACTACGCCAGCCAGTTACCGAACCAAGGGGGAAAGTAAAATGAGCAGATATTTTACACCAGAAGAGGCATTTAAAAGAAAAGAAATTAAAAAGAAGCTAATGTATGTTTCATTCGGTTTAGTCACAGCACTGATTGCAATAGCTGTTTCTACTTTGGCTTACATGATGTAAGTCCATTTAATATAAAAGGGTGACAGGCACCATCCAGAAAATGGATGGTGCCTGTCACCCTTTTTTTATTTCATTTCTTTTTCTACATCGTTTGAAGATGTTATTCGCAGCTGTTTGCCGGTGTAAATGATCACCAGGGCTGCAAGTATGCCGAAGGAGTCGACAAAGACGTCAAAGATCCGGCCGTCCCGATTAAAGATGATCTGAAGAAATTCGGTCAGGCAGGCGTATCCGACCGCAATAACGAACACAATCGGCGTTCTTTTGAGCCAGCTGTATAGAAGCAGCGTCAGGATGAAGAAACATGTCATATGGCCAATTTTTTGAAGCACATAGATCGGATCTTGGAAATCGACAAAGCTATAATAAAACAATTCATTAAAATTTGGATGAGGGTTTACGTCAAAATGGATTTTTCCATAAAAGAATAAATCCACAAAGCTTTCCGAGCAAGTGAACACAAAGATCAATAAGGCAAACAATAGGACGCGAATCGGTTTCATCATAACACTCCACTCTCTTTTTCATTCCTACCATTTTAGACGACCGCTCCATCATTTATTCCGTCCTCCCATCCTTTTTACATTCGCTCAAAGTTTTCAAAATCCCCCCGCTGCTCTAAACAAATATTTTTATCGCATTTTTAATCCCATCATCCCTGGCCAAAATAATCATATATTTTGAAGTAGGTGATGACGAATGGATGAAGATAACAGAAACATATTCGTTGGCATATGTTGGGGAGTCCTTTTCAGCATCCCCCTTTGGATTTCTTTTTTCGGCTGGATCGGGCTGATTTCACACTGGCTTTCATACTGATTTCCATAACTGGTTCAATAAGATGATTTAACTTTTAGGTGGTTTAGTCATATAATGATAATGGGTATTGCCCAATGACAACTATTAGACAATGGGAATGATAAAAATGACTAATACGGAGATACACCAAAAGCTTTCAACAATTGTACGACCTGAAAATTTAAAAATAGATGAATTGATTCGAAACCATACCTACACCAAACTTGGCGGGAAGGCCGATTTCTTCATTACGCCCACTACTTATGAAGAGGTTCAAGGGGTGGTGAAATTTGCGATGCAGGAAAAGGTTCCTTTCACCCTGATCGGAAACGGCTCCAACTTGATCGTCAAGGATGGCGGCATTCGCGGGATCGTGTTGAATTTGAAAAATTTCAACCAGATTTCTGCAAAAGGAAATCAAGTGATTGCCCAAAGCGGCGCGCGGATCATCGATGCTTCAAGACACGCTTTGGACCAGAATCTTTCAGGACTTGAGTTTGCCTGTGGTATTCCCGGCACGGTAGGCGGGGCGTTGTTCATGAACGCCGGTGCCTATGGCGGAGAAATCAAGGACGTCCTCGAATCAGCGATAGTCGTCGATAAAAATGGCGAGCTCATCAACCGTGCGGCAGAAGACTTCGACCTGTCGTATCGTACAAGTAATATACCTGACAATGGGGATATTGTTCTGGAGGCAACATTCACTCTGAAACCAGGAAACTATGAAGACATTAAAGCAATCATGGATGACCTGACATTCAAGCGTGAATCGAAACAGCCCCTTGAATACCCTTCTTGTGGGAGTGTGTTCAAACGGCCGCCTGGCCTTTTTGCCGGCAAACTGATCCAGGACAGCAACCTGCAGGGAACAAGCATCGGCGGCGCGGAAGTTTCCACGAAGCATGCAGGGTTCATCGTCAATAAAAACAATGCTACTGCTGAAGAATACATCTCATTAATCCGCCACGTCCAAAAGACCGTCAAAGAAAAATTTGATGTGGAACTTGAGCGGGAAGTCCGGATCATTGGGGAAGATCTATAAACTTTTCAACCAGAGCCCATGCACAATTTTCGCATGGGCTTTTTACATAGAAATGATTTTTGTAAGGAGCTGATGATTATGGATTTGGAAAAAATGTTGAAGTCAATGATGACCTCAGACCAATTCAATAATTTGCCAAAAGACCAGCAGGAATTGATTCAAAATCTATTGACCAGCAAACCTGTGACTAGTGAAGTGCCCTATGCAAAAAACTATGATGAAAAGAAACTAAAACGCCCGGTAAAAAAACAGATCTATCAATTAAAAATTTCTCTTAAAGGAGCCAAGCCCCCGATTTGGAGAAGGGTGCTCGTCCCTAATTCCGTTTCTCTTCATGAGCTCCACTCGATCATTCAAATCGTCATGGACTGGTCAGACTCACATCTCTATGGATTTGTAAACAAGAAGAACGCTTGGTTTGAGCCGGTTTATGAAGATGATTTCGGTGATTTCAAAGAGAAATATGACTCACAGAAAGTATACCTTGGCTGTCCTTAAGGATGAAAAGCAGACGCTCACTTATATTTACGATTTCGGCGATGATTGGGAGCATAAAATATTGCTTGAACAATGTTTGGACGAACATGAAGGACCTCTTCCCATTTGCATAAAAGGAAAAGGCTCCCGTCCCCCCGAAGACAGCGGCGGTATGCATCACTATCAAAATATGCTCAAAACCTTGGCAGATCCAGAGGCAGATGAAGATGAAAAGGAAGATATTCAACAATGGTTAGACTTTATGGAAGAGGAGCCTTTCTCTCTTGAAGAAACGAATCAGGTTTTACTGGAGTTTTTTGAAAAAGGACGAAGCTGAGGAAAATGAACATCCTTCCGCAGAAATCAACCTTAACATTTGAATAGTATCAATGAAACGAGCATTCATTAAATTTAACCAAACGTTTGATTAAATTTAAAATCTCCTATCCAATCATCATGTGAATTCGTATAATCAAAGTAGTCACGATCGATTAGGAGGTCCATATGCTCTATTTGATTAAATTTCTATACAGCTTCTTTCTTCCGCCAGGCATCTTCGTCCTCATCCTTCTCGGACTGTCCATCTGGTTTTATCGGAAGAAAAACCGCACGGCATCCAGTGCGTTTTTCGTATGCTCTCTGCTATTTTACATATTTTCTACCCCATGGTTGGGTGAAAAAATTATTCATCAACTCGAATACAAATACACACAGCCTAAACAGGTCAACGGAGATGTACTCGTGATGCTTGGAGGCGGTGCGGTTCTTGCACCAGATATCGGCGGTTCCGGCATTCTTACCGATTCAGCCACGAACCGGCTCATTACGACTGCTCGGCTTTACAAGAAAACGCACCTGCCGATCATCGTATCCGGAGGCGAGGTGTATCCCGACAATGGAAATGAAGGGGAAATTACGAAAAGACAGCTGCTTGACCTCGGGGTGCCAGCTGATAAAATCATCATCGATAACAAAAGCCTGAATACGGAACAAAATGCCTTTTATACGAAAAAACTGCTCGATCAGCATCAATTCAAACGGCCGGTGCTGATTACATCTGCATTCCATATGAAGCGGGCTGTACTTTGCTTCACACAAGAGGATGTTGAAGTTCAGCCGTTCCCATGCGATTACAGGACAAGTGCGAAACCGCCTGTCTACGCCAATAAGTTTACACCAGGGAATTTTGAAGACATTTCTTTGGCAGCGAAGGAATATTTGGGTGCGTTTGTGTTGAAGGTAAAAGGGATCTTATAAAAATATTGTTTTCGCAAAGAGTGTTGTTTTAAAAAAATTCTTGATTAGAACGTCAGGTGCGTAACTCCAGAGTGATCAACGGGTCAGGTGAAGCCGATGGCCCTCACCGCCTGCTCCTTTGAAAACGACCGTCCTGCCGTGGCAAACAAACAACTTTGCCCAACCTTTAATAAATAGCAACAAACTAGAGCCATAAAAAAGAAAAAGGATGGGGCGCGATGCCCATCCTTTTTCTCATTGGCCGTTACCAGACGGCTTGCCATCTTCATTTTCTTTTCTTGCTTCCTCCTGCCCTTTTTTCACATCCTTGATGTTTTGTACTTTTTGGACGGAGGTTGATTGGTTCATGCCTTTTTCCTCGCGTTCTTTTTTCAAGTCAAAGTAGGCGTCCATGACCTTCTTGGCGATGGAATAGTTGATGCCTTGATTATATGCATCTTCTTGATACGCCCAAGGGACAACGACTGAAAAGGCGACTTCTGGGTGGTCATATGGTGCATAGCCAGCCATGGTCAGGTTCCAGGTCAAGGTTTGATGGGAGTAATTCGGATTGTCGCCAGCATATGGCCCTTGCGCGGTTCCGGTCTTAACGGCTGGTTTATACGTCGTGGGCTCTGAACTATATTTCGTCGAGTAGAAAGTGCTGTGGCCTGTTCCACCTGGTTCTTGAGCCACTTCCCGGAAGCCTTCCTTTACTCTGTTGATCCATTCAGGCTTCATGTCCAGTTTATTTAACACTTTGGGCTGGATCTCCTCAACAATTGGACCAAGACGATCAGATGCTTCCACAGGCTGCCGGATTTCCTTTACAAGATGAGTCTGCATGCGATAACCGCCGTTGGCGATCGTGGACATATATTGAGCAAGCTGCAGCGGTGTAAACGTATCGTACTGTCCTATGGCATAGTCCAAAATGAAACCAGGGTTGGTGGTATCTTGGCCTTTAAATCCAACCTGTTCTCCGGGAAGGTCGATTCCCGTCCTAGTTCCAAGGCCGAATTGTCTGAAGCTGGTTCTTAAAATATCAAATGTATTAGACCTTAAATCCAAAGGAGCTTTTGGCACATAATGCCCGTGGCCGATCGCGATGGCCGTTTTAAACATATAGACATTGGATGACCTTTTGAGGGCGGTTAAATCATTGATTCGCCCCATCCCTCCTCTGACATATGATGCCTTTGTAGGAGTCCCTTTTATATGGAGCGGTTCATCGACAATTTGCTCCCCAGGGGAAATCGCCCCGGTTTTATAGCCGGTCAGCACGGTCGCTCCTTTAACAGCCGACCCCATTGCATAGGATGATGTGATATTCCCGAGTGCAAAATCCTCCAGGACAGGTTTGCCGTTATCAAGTTTGTATCGCTTCCCTGCCATGGCTTTAATTTCCCCTGTGTATGGGTTGAGCATATTAACAAATACGCGGTCAAGAAGCTGATGGCCAGGTTGCTGTTTTGATTTCAACAGCTCGTCACCGATGATTTTCTCAATTCTTTTTTGGAGCTCCATATCAATGCTCAGCACCAAGTCGTCTCCTCTTCTGCCCTTTTGGATAACTTCCGTTGAGACGACACTGCCTGATTTATCCGTGATGTTCTTGATTTTTTCTTTTTGCCCCTGAAGCACGTCTTCGTATTGCTTCTCGATGTAGCTCGTTCCGACACGTTCATTGCGATTGTACCCTTTTGCCACATAGGCATCCGCTTCTTCAAGCGGCAGGCCGCTGTCCCTGTCGCTTATTTTCCCAAGGATTGTTTTCAACGTATCGCCGAATGGATAGATCCGGTTCCAATCGGTTGTGATATCAACGCCGGGAAGATCCTTCAAATGCGCGCTGACTTGGGCAAATTCTTCGTTTGTGACATTTTCATTTTTAATGATCTGCGGGGTCAGATTATAGCCGCCGATCATTTCGCGATAGATAGCGAGCACTTCTTTATCGTCATCTGTCAGCATGCTCAAATCGGCTTTCGTAATCCGGTCGAGCTTCATTTGATAGAGCTTTGCATCGCCATCTTTCTTTTTTTCGTAATCCTTTTTTTCCTTTGCCGTCAGTTTTTTGTCGGCAAGGTTCGGATATTTGATGATCCAATAATCCTTCTGTTCCCGCTCAGTGATTTTCGTGATTGGCTGCTTGATCAGCTTGGCCAGATTTTTTGCGACCTTGATCATATCTTCCTGCTTCGTTTTGGGCGTTCTGGTATATGTAATTGCATTGACGGGAGCATTATCGACAACTGCATTTCCGTTTGCCTCGAATATCTTTCCTCTGGGAACGGAATTGGACACCGTCACATCCGTCGTCCTTTGGACCTCACGAAGGTAATCCTGGCCGAACACAATCTGTACCATGCCAAGGCGCAGAATGAGGAGTGAGAATAATATAAAAATCACAAAGAACATCAAGTTCATACGCACTGGAATATACGACCTCTTGCCCTTCTTTTTCTTCTTCTTGACCATCGGAACACCCCATTCTTTTATTAATTTCGATCTCTTCTAATCTACTTCCTATTATAAGGCAAAAATCCATATTTTTCTATTAATTGGCGGTTAAAAGGGTGACAGTCACCATCCATTTTCTGGATGGCGCCTGTCACCCTTTTTTTACCCTTTTTAAATCTCTTTTATATGGCTCCCATACCCTGGAGAATGATCTTGGCGTCTGCGTTTAGGTAATGGGAAATGTCTTTTCTGAGCATGAGCGGGGCGTTATGTTTAACGCAGAATTTAATTCCTTTCAAGTCGAATTTCGATGCATAGCTATTGATGGAGTTGATTGTGATGATCTCCTGGCGGCTGAGCGGCTTTGTGCCATCCTGTCCTTGATTGTAGAGGAACTCGAAAAGCTCGCGAGCGTTCCCTTTTAGTAGATGCCGATTCTCTTCCAACACATCTATGTTTTCCTGAATATATACCCTTGTCAACACCAAGTCGTGATTGTCCACGCTCTGATCGATCTTCTTCAATAACTCACGGAATCCGATTGCCATCTTAAGCCCCCCAGTCTTGTTGTCTATCCTTACTACTTCTATCGGTCGAAATTGAAATATGTAAAGGGGTGACAGGCACCATCCATTTTCTGGATGGTGCCTGTCACCCTATAATAAGCAAGCACAGTGAGAAGAGGGTCATGGAGGCGCCGATGCTGATGGCGATGTGCTTGGTGTTGGTTTGTAGCTTGGAGCGCCATGTTTGCAGGGCTGCGTCCTTTCGCATGCGTTCGTAGACCTGCTCCATTGCCCTTGGCTTTCTGAAGATGCCGTTTTGCATACGGCGGAACCCTTCCGAAAATAGTGCGAGAAAACCAGTTTGATAGATATAGATGCAGACCCCGGCCAGCAGCACGATCAATCCGTACAGGAATGTCTGATTGACCATCGTGATCGCGTCGACTCCTGCAGCCAGCTTCACAGCAAACAACACAACAAACATACTCGGTACAGTAAACAAATAAATGCGCATGCTCGCGCCTCCCCTCCCCTTTATCATGACAGGAAAAGCCTGATGAACACCGAACCCTTCATCAGACCCTTCCCTCTGCTAAATGTTATTTCACTTTTTTCGCCCAGCGGACATCCGGATAGCGGTTCACCGGATAGACGATGCCCTTGAATTTCGGCGACGTCAAATAGTTTTGAGAGTAATAGTAAACCGGGATGAACGGAAGATCCTTCATGAGAACATCCTCCGCCTGATGAAGCAGCTCATAGCGCTTGTTTTCATCCTGCTCCACTTTCGCTTGCGCCATCAAGGAATCATATTTTTTGTTCACCCAGTTGGTACGGTTGTTCGGGCTGTCCCCCAAGTAATAGTCAAGGATGACCGTTGGATCGACGAATACCCCAATCCAGCCCATGCGAGCCATTTGGAAATTCTTTTGCGCCGTTGTATCCAAATACGTCTTCCACTCTTGGTTGGCAACGCTGATTTTCACACCTAAGTTTTTCTTGATCATTTCCTGGATCGCTTCGGCAATCTTCTTATGGTTATCGGATGTATTGTACATGAGCGTCACATCCGGAAGCTTCGACCAGCCTTCCTCTGCCATGCCTTCTTCCAACAATTTTTTCGCTTCGGCCGGATCTTCCTTGATATAGTCCCCTCCCTGCTTGCGGAAGTCGCCATCAGGTGTGTCCACACCAGGTGGTACAAACGCATAGGCAGGCGTCTCACCGGATTGGGTGATGTTCTTTGTGATCGCTTTGCGGTCGATCGCCATCGCAAACGCCTTACGGATCTTTTCATTCGTAAATGGCGGCTTGTCGATGTTCAGCATGAACATGTACGTCCCGAAATAAGGCGTAATCTTGAATTCCTTGTTGCTTTTTTCCTGTGCCACCACATCGGATGGGAGCGTCTGGATCAAGTCCAGCTGATTCGTTTTGTACATTTGATAATACGTGTTGGCATCATTGACCATCTTCCACGTGATTTTATCCATGGAAATGTCTTTCTTGTTCCAATACTGATCGTTCTTTTCAGCTACGACTTCATTGTCATGCTTCCATTCCTTCAATGTGTAGGCGCCGTTGCTGACATAGCCTTTCGCTTCTGCAGCCCAGTTTTCATTTCCTTCAACGACCGATTTTTCAACCGGATAAAACGTCCACATCGTCAATAATTTATCAAAGTAGCCGAGCGGCGCATTCAATGTCACTTCCAACGTTTTGTCATCGAGCGCCTTTACGCCTACTGCATCTGCACTTCCTTTGCCTTTGTTATATTCTTCGGCCCCTTTAATGTAGTAAAAGTAAAAGGCGAACGCACTAGCCGTTTTCGGATCTAAAACGCGCTTCCATTCATATTCAAAATCCTGTGCCGTCACGGGATTCCCATCCGACCATTTCGCATCATCGCGAATCGTGAACGTATAGACCTTTTTATCATCCGACACCTTCACATCACTGGCAGCTCCAAGGACAGGGTTTCCTTTTTGATCCTTCGTATAAAGTCCTTCAAACGTATGATCCAAGATCCATCCTGATGTCGTATCCGTTGCCAGCGCTGGGTCAAGCGATGGCGGCTCACTCATGGCGTTCAGCGTGATCGCCTGCTCGACATCACTCGATCCGCTGCCGCTTGAGGATGCGTCATCACTGCTGCATCCAGATAAAGCTGAAACCGATAAAAGCATTAAAGCGACAATAGCCAAAAAAGCTTTCTTCATTTCATTTCCCCCTCATTATGGATTGTTATCTTGTCAAGATCGGGCAAATCCGACCTGGTGAAACCTCAATCATATAGATGGCATGCCGCCCAATGGTCTTCTCTGACTTCCTTCCACTCCGGCACCTTTGCGGCGCAAACATCTGTTGCAAACGCACATCTTGTCCTGAAGCGGCAGCCGCTCGGCGGATCCATCGGACTTGGCGGATCGCCGGCGAGGACGATGCGCTCCCGTTTCCCTGCTGAACGCGGGTTGGGCATCGGGATGGCGGAAAGAAGCGCCTGCGTATAAGGATGCAATGGCTCCGCAAACAGCTTCGCGCTTGTCGTCAGCTCCATGATCTTTCCAAGGTACATAACGGCGATCCGGTCGCTGATATGCTTGACCATCCCAAGATCATGGGCGATAAAAAGGAAGGTCAGGTTCTCTTCTTCCTTCAGATCCTCGAGCAGGTTGATGATCTGCGCCTGGATGGACACATCGAGCGCAGAAATCGGTTCATCGGCCACGATAAACTTCGGTTTGACCGCCAGTGCACGTGCGATCCCGATCCGCTGGCGCTGTCCACCGCTGAACTCGTGCGGGAACCGCTTCGCATGATCCGGACTCAGGCCCACCCGTTCGAGCAGCTGATAAATCCGGTCCTTCCGCTCTTTTCCTTTTGCAAGCTTATGGGCATCGATGCCTTCAGCGATAATATCGCCGACCCGCATCCTTGGGTTCAAGGAAGAATGAGGATCCTGGAAAATCATCTGCATCTCACGATTGAACTGTCTGCTCTTTTGCTTATCCAGTTCATGAAGGTCCAGCCCTTCATACATCATCCGCCCATCCGTCGATCCCTGCAGTCCGACAATCGTTTTGCCGAGCGTCGACTTCCCGCTCCCGCTTTCTCCGACCAGTCCGAACGTTTCGCCTTTTTTGATAAAAAAAGAAATGTCATCCACCGATTTCACGTATTGTTCGGGACCTACTTTAAAATGCTTTTTCAGATTGTAGACCTCCAGCAATTTTTCAGCCATCCTATTCCCTCCCCGCTGCTACAAAATGTTCGACTTTCGGTGCCCTTGGGTCGTTCAGCCAGCATTTCGCATGATGCCCATCACCAATGGAAAAGTCGTTTGGCATTTCCTCGACGCATATTTCCATCGCGTACTTGCATCTTGCTGCAAACGGACAGCCCTTCGGCGGTGAAAATAGATCTGGAGGCGCACCCTCGATCGGGACAAGTCGTTCTTTCTCCGGGGCATCCGGCTTTGGAATGGATTCTAGCAGCCCCCATGTATACGGATGCTTCGGATTTTCAAAAATATCAAAGACGGTGCCTGCTTCCACGACGATTCCGCCGTACATCACGACAACGCGCTGTGCCGTCTCGGCGACAACTCCCAGGTCATGCGTGATCAAGATGATCGACGTGTCCGTTTTCTTTTGCAAATCCTTCATTAAATCGAGGATCTGCGCCTGGATCGTAACATCGAGGGCGGTCGTCGGCTCATCCGCAATCAACAGCTTCGGGTTGCACGCGAGTGAAATGGCAATCACGACGCGCTGTCTCATCCCGCCGCTGAATTCATGGGGATATTGAGAATACCTTTGCTCCGGATGCGGGATCCCAACAAGCCGCAGCAGCTCGATCGCCCGTTCCTGCGCCTGCTTTTTCGAAACTCTTTGATGCTTGATCAGCCCCTCGGCAATTTGCTTTCCGACTTTCATCGTCGGATTCAAAGAGGTCATCGGGTCCTGAAAGATCATCCCTATTTGCGAACCACGGATTGCCCGGTACTCCTTTTTCGAAAGCTTTGTCAGTTCCTTTTCTTCGAGTCGTATGCTTCCACCCTTCAGTTTTCCGGGAGGGGAAGGAATCAGGCCCATGATGCTCTGCACCGTCACACTTTTTCCGCTGCCGCTCTCCCCGACGATCGCGACGATTTCACCTTTATTGACATCAAAAGAAACATTTCTTACGGCCTGCACCTCACCACCGTATGTTTTAAAAGAAACCTGCAGATCCTCTACTTGCAGTAATTTCTTCAATTCCTTCACCTCCTAATCTCTGATTTTCGGATCCAGCGCATCCTGAAGTCCATCGCCAAATGCATTGAAGGCAAACATCGTCAAGGATATGAAGAACCCTGGGAAGAATAAACGCCACCACTGGCCGCTCAAAATGACCCCGAGTGCATCGTTGGCCATCGTCCCCCAGCTGGCGAACGGAGCCTGGACGCCCAACCCCAGGAAGCTGAGAAAAGACTCGGCAAAGATCGCCTGTGGGATCGTAAAGGTTAAATTGACGATGATGATGCCGATCGTATTCGGCAAAAGATGTTTAAAAATGATCTTCGCATGTGAGGTCCCAAGCTTCTGGGCGGCCATCACGTATTCCTGCTCCTTCAATTGCAGGATCTGCCCCCTGATCAATCGTGCCATGCCGACCCAGCCCGTGATGGACAGGGCAACGATGATCGTCCAAAGCCCCGGCTTCATGATCACCAGCAGCAAGATGACGACAAGCAAATAAGGGATTCCGTATAATACCTCGACACAGCGCATGAGGATATTATCGATCCGGTCCCCCATCTTTCCGCGCCCCGCCATATAGCCGGAAATGCCGCCGATGACGACGCCGACACAAAGGTCGATGAAGGCTGCAACCAAGCCGATCGTCAGCGAGATCCGTGCGCCATACCATGTCCGTGACCACATGTCCCGTCCGAGGTCGTCGGTCCCGAACCAATGCTCTCCTCCCGGCGCTTTATTTCCGTTCGTCAGACTCTGCTCGGAGTAGCTGTATGAAACGAGATGCGGGCCGATGATCGCCATGACCACAAGGAGGACAAGGAGGCTCAGCCCGAACATCGCCAGTTTGTTTTTCACAATTTTGATGAGTGCATCCTTCCAGAAGCTTAAGCTCGGCCGCTGGATGGACTGATCCTCCAGCCTGCTGCGATCGATTGCTTTGAAAAGCGCATCGGATGTTTTTTGAGATAGCACCTTAATCCCCCTTACTCGTTAATTTGATTCGCGGATCGATCAGACGGTACGATATATCGATCAAAAACAGGGTGAGAATCAGAATGGAACTGAAAAATACCGTAATTCCCAAAATCACCGGATAATCGCGATTTAAAATACTGTCGACGAAATGCTTCCCAAGTCCTGGAATGGCAAAGATTTTTTCAATGACGAAGGTTCCTGTGATCAAAACGGCAAACAGCGGCCCGATAAAGGTCACAACGGGTAAAATCGCATTGCGGATCCCGTGCCGGACAACGATCCCGACTGGCGACAGCCCCTTTGATTCAGCCATTTTCATGTAGTTCTGACTCATGACTTCAAGCATACTTGAACGCATGAAGCGGGCGATGACCGCTAATGGCGTCGCAGCGAGGGCCAGCGATGGAAGGATCGTATGCTTCCAAGTCCCCCAGGAGGCGACCGGGAACAGGTGCCACTTCACCGCAAGGAATTTGATCAGCAGCGGCGCCAGAATGAAGCTTGGCACCGATATCCCGATGATGGCGATGACCATGGAGGTGTAATCGAGAAATTTATTATGATTCAGCGCGGCGATGATGCCGAGCAATAGTCCGAAGAAAATCGCAATGATGAGCGACTGGATACCCAGCGTCGCCGAGACGGGGAATCCATCAGAAATCAAAGCATTCACATCCCGCGTCCTCGATTGTGTGGAGGGACCGAGATCGAATGTCGCCAAATTTTTCATATATAACAGGTACTGCACCGGGACGGGTTTATCGAGGTTGTATTTGGCACGGATGTTGTGGATCACATCCTCCGGCAGCGTCTGGGCATCGGAAGAAAACGGATCGCCCGGGATGAACTTCATGATGACAAACGTGAGGGTCGCAATCACCCAGATCGTCACAATCATCGTGAAGATGCGTTTCAAGATATACATTCCATTCCCTCCTTTTTTTTCAAAAAGTTTTTTCTTCCATTTCAAAAATGATTTCTGTTCCAATCAACTTAACCGAAAACGAAGACTTGCGCAGAATTCAACCTTGCACAACCTTTGATGGAGCCAAAACTCTACGAAAAGAGCCTTCTGTTTTTAAAAGGCTGTTTTCTAATAGATTTTGTTTTTTATAGATTTTTTCAAAAACCGAGACTCCGGAATAATTAGCGGTCAGGTGAGACCCCGCAGGCGATATCTGCCAAGTCGACTCAATTCCCTCGCCTTGGAAATCAAGCAAAAAACGAACTAAGCATTGACCGATCCGAGCACCCCATTCGTCGCCGTCATGGCAATGATGACGCAGCCCCACATATGCTTGTAGGCAGTCACGATATCCGGACAGGTAAACGTGATACGTTTCGGACTGAGCATTTCGACGGAAGGAATCGTCGTTGTCATCAGGGCTTGGTTGGACCCTTTAAATTCAATTTCAAAGGTGACGGGGCTGGCGAGCTTAAACGGTGACATTGATTTTGCCTTCCGGACGCCTTTCTCCGCTTTTTCTTTGATTAATTCCTGAGCAACGGCTGGATGGAGGAGCTCTGCGGAAAAGCGGTCGACTCCACGCTTGACCACTGCCGCTTCGACATCGGGCAGCGTCTCCAGTACTTCACTGACATACGCATCATCGCCTGAAATCATGATGGCCGGCACCCCGAACTGTCCTGCTACCATCGCGTTCATTTCCGTCTCGCCCACGACCTGGCCATTGATTTTCATCTCGTTGACGCAGATCCCAGCAAGCGTATGGCTGATGACGGTCCGCTCCGAACCTGCTTCCCGACCGTGGTGGCCGATGAACATGATGCCGTCGAAGCTGTCATCAAGACCTTCCAGCTGGCACATCACCCGGTTATTCCCGGATACGAGGCGGGCCCTCCTGTCGAGATCTTCAATGAAAATGTTCGACATATTTCCGTGGCCATCGGCAACGACGACTTCAGTTGCTCCACCGTTAAATGCGCCTTCAATTGCCGCATTCACATCCTGGGTCATCAGCTTGCGGAAGCGCTGGTACTCTGCCGGCGTCTTCAGCTGCTGGTTTGTCGCGACACCGGATACCCCTTCGATGTCTGCTGAAATGAATATTTTCATTTGCTTGTCCACTCCTTTACTAAATTGTCTGTGTAGGTTGAAACGTTTCGAAGGGATTTTTTAAAAGGCTATATTATTTCTAGTATTTATTCATTTGATGTTGATTGGAGCGGAAGGCGCGAGGAGTCTCACCGCCTGCCCCTCGGAAAGCTAGCATCATGTAGTGGAAATATTTATCACACTTCGTTATCTTCACCTAAAAAATAATCAAAAGAGTTTTTATACACTTCGAGCTGGACGATGAAGTTGGTCGCTGATATTCCTTCGATCGCATTCACGTTTTTCACCATCTGTGCCAGCCCTTCTTGATTCTCAACATTGATTTGAAACAATAACTGATATTCGCCTGTCGTCATCGTGATGTAGCGGACTTCACGGAATGCTTGCAGTTGTTTGATGACAGACTCCATAGCATTCGGGTTGACCTTCACCTGGATGATCGCTCCCGATTTGATGCCCAAAGCACTGGGGTCCACCACCCCGACGACCTCGAGGATGTTTAAATCGACTAAATTTTTGTAGCGCGATCGAATCGTTTTCTCCGTGACGTTCAGATGCGTGGCAATCTCTGCAAATGACATTCTTCCATCATTTGATAAAAACTTGATGATTCCGCGATCCAACGCATCCAATGTATGTTTGCACAATTCCTCATTTCACCACCGATATGAAATTTTACTTATGTAATTAGGACTAATTCCCCACCAATAGGTTTGTTTACAATATTCAAAATATAATTTATTATCAGAAAAGGGAATCAAGTTATTTGATATGTTATCTCAAATTTTTCTAAAAGACAACAAAAATTGCAAATTATTTAAAATTATCTAAAAACTTTATTTCTTTAAAGGGGGAATTGACTGATGAAAGCAATTGTCGGAGGTATCATTTTCATTGGAAATGGCCAAATCGTCTCAGCCGGGACGGTGTTGATAGAAAAAGGAAAGATTTTAAAGGTAGGACATGATCTAAAAGTACCAGAGGACTGTGAGGTCATTGACGCACACGGAAAAATTGTGACGCCGGGGTTGATTGATGTCCACACACACCTTGGTGTACATGAAGAAGGAGTTGGGCAGGAAGGTCACGATTTCAACGAAACGACATCTGCCGCCACACCTTATGTACGCGCTGTCGATGGCATCAATCCCGAAGAAATAGGCTTTTCGGATGCAAGGCGCTCCGGTGTGACGACGGTACAGATCATGCCTGGAAGCGCGAATGTGATCGGCGGAGAGATGGTCATTTTGAAAACGGTCGGACATATCGTCGATGATATGATCGTGAAAAGCCCGTCCGGCATGAAAGCAGCATTCGGAGAGAATCCGAAGCGGTTCCATGGCAGCAAACGGATGCCGAATACAAGGATGGGGATTGCCGCGCTGTTCAGGGAACAATTCATTAAAGCTCAGACCTATCTTGAAAAAATTGATGGCGGAAAAGGTGTGGACCGCGACCTCGGACTCGAGCAGCTGGCAAAGGTACTTAAAAAGGAAATCCCGCTCCGCGTCCACGCCCATCGCGCCGATGACATCGTGACCGTCATCCGCCTCGCCAAGGAATTTGATATCGACTTGACCATTGAGCATTGTACCGAGGGGCACCACATCGCAGAATTTTTGGCGAAATCGGAGGTGCGGGTTTCCACGGGGCCAACGATGTCTTCCCGTTCGAAGGTCGAACTTGCCGATAAAGGCTGGCACACACTGGTTGCCTTGGCGGAAGCGGGAGTCCCATTTTCCATCACGACCGATCACCCGGTAGTTGGCATTGAGCACCTGATGACCAGTGCCATCCTCGCCGTGAAATACGGCCTGGATGAAAAAGCGGCCCTTCAGGCAATCACCTTGAATGCCGCCAAGCACCTCGGCATCGCAGATCGCACCGGCTCGCTGGAAGAAGGGAAAGACGCCGACATCGCCATCTGGAGCGGAGATCCCTTCGACCTCAGGAGCAAAGTCGAGAAAACTTTTATAAATGGGGAAATAGTGTTTAAAGGGTAAAGAAAGGGTGACAGGCACCATCCATTTTCTGGATGGTGCCTGTCACCTTTTTAAAAATATGTTATAATAGACAAT
Organism: Falsibacillus albus; assembly: GCF_003668575.1. NCBI lineage: Bacteria > Bacillati > Bacillota > Bacilli > Caryophanales > Bacillaceae > Falsibacillus > Falsibacillus albus. Next base: position 462,612 of record NZ_RCVZ01000003.1, read on the forward strand.
CGTAAGAATAATAAGGAATGCCAAATCCTAAGATTATATCTTGCAAATATAAATCGAAGGTGGAAATAAACATGGAAACAAAAGATTACCGAGTACTTTTGTACTACAAGTATGTCCAAATCGAGAACCCTGAGGAGTTTGCGGTGGAGCATAAAGAGTTGTGCGCGAACCTCGGACTTAAGGGAAGAATTTTGATTGCGTCAGAAGGAATCAACGGAACCGTCTCTGGTACAGTCGAACAGACAGACCAATACATCGCTGCGATGAGGCAGGATGAGCGTTTTGCCGATACGGTCTTCAAGATCGATGAAGCAGAAGGTCATGCCTTCAAGAAATTAAAGGTTCGCCATCGTCCAGAACTTGTAACATTGAGACTCGAAGACGACGTCAATCCAAACGAATTGACAGGGACTTATTTAGAGCCGAAGGAATTCTTCGAGGAAATCCAAAAAGAAGACACAATCCTTCTTGATGCACGAAATGACTATGAATTTGACCTTGGACACTTCAGAGGAGCCATTCGTCCGGATATTACCAACTTCCGCGATCTTCCTGATTGGGTCCGCGAAAATAAAGATAAATTATCAGGCAAGAAAATCATTACGTATTGTACAGGCGGAATCCGCTGCGAAAAATTCTCCGGCTGGTTGTTAAAAGAAGGCTTTGAGGATGTCGCACAGCTTCACGGCGGAATCGTCACGTATGGTCAAAATCCTGAAACACAAGGTGAACTATGGGATGGCCAGCTTTACGTATTTGACGAGCGCATCGGTGTGCCCGTCAATCAAAAAGAACACGTGGTTGTCGGAAAAGACTATTTTTCAGGCGAGCCTTGTGAACGCTACGTCAACTGTGCAAACCCATTCTGTAACAAGAAAATCCTTTGCTCAGAAGAAAACGAACACAAATATCTTCGCAGCTGTTCACACGAATGCCGTACACACAAAGACAACCGCTACATCGTCCAGCATGAACTAAGCGAAGAAGAAGTCGCTGAAAGAATGCAAATCATCGAAGACGAAAAAGCTGTAAAAACAGAAGCGTAAAAAAGGTGACAGGCACCATCCAAATATTGGATGGTGCCTGTTTTTTTATTCTAACACCCCTCACCTTTTGACACTCTACTAAAGAACTACATATATTTACGCAAGCTTTACGAAAGATTTATGTTGGCATGTCATAATTATAGCTAGAGGAAGGCAGGTTAGAAGGACGGATCCTGCTTTTGAAATTCGTTTTGAGGTGATGATATTGTCCAACCAAATTGTGAAAAAAGCCATTATTCCAGCTGCAGGCTTAGGAACGAGGTTTTTGCCTGCAACGAAAGCTCAGCCGAAGGAAATGCTCCCGATTGTCGACAAGCCCACGATTCAATACATCATAGAAGAAGCTGCCGCAGCAGGCATCGAAGATATCATTATCGTCACCGGCCGGGGAAAAAGAGCCATTGAGGATCACTTTGACAAATCGTATGAACTTGAAGAATTCCTTTTTCAAAAAGGCAAATATCACTATCTGGAGTCGGTTCAGCGCATATCCGATCTTGCCAACATTCATTATATCCGCCAAAAAGAACCTTTGGGGCTGGGGCATGCCATCTCTTGTGCAAGATCCTTTATCGGCGACGACCCTTTTGCCGTGCTACTAGGAGATGATATTGTCAAAAGCAGCACCCCATGTATCCAGCAGCTGATCACTCAGTTCAACCGCGTCCAACATCCAATTATCGGCGTTCAGCCAGTAGAGAAACAAAGCGTTTCTAAATATGGCGTCATCACCCCTTCTCACGATATTTTACCCCAAGAAGACTTACTGAAAATAAAAGGCTTGGTAGAAAAACCCGAAACCCATCTTGCCCTATCCAATTTAGCCATTATGGGCAGATATGTCCTGACTCCGGATATCTTCCCGATTTTACATTCATTATCACCGGGTGCCGGAGGGGAATATCAGCTCACTGACGCGCTCAATCAACTCAATCAGCAAAGGCCGGTCTATGCCCTTCAATTTGAAGGAATGCGCTTTGATGTCGGTGATAAGCTCGGGTTCATCAAAGCAACGGTGGACTTTGCCTTGAATCGTCCTGAACTGAAGGAAGAAGTTTTTGCCTATCTTGAGACCATGATAAACAAAATAACTTCAGGCGGTGGCTTAAAATGAGCAGGGTAACGGTGATGGGAACTGGGTATGTTGGGTTGATTACAGGAGTCTGCCTTGCTGAAATCGGTCATTCGGTTACTTGCATCGATATTGCTCCGGAAAAAATCGAGCAATTAAGAAGAGGGATTTCTCCCATATTTGAACCGGGATTGACAGACTTGATTGAAGAAAACCTTCGCTCCGGCAACTTATGGTTCACGAACAAACCGGAAGAAGCGATTCCGCAATCGGAATTCATTTTTATTGCCGTCGGGACCCCGCAGCGAGAAGATGGATCGGCTGATTTGACCTATATTCAACAGGCTGCCAAAACGATTGGGGCGCACCTTTCTATTTTGAATACGGTGATTGTGACGAAAAGCACCGTACCTGTGGGAACCAATGGGAAGATCGAAGAATGGATCAAGGATAGCCTCCATGCAACCATCCCTTTCGACGTTGTCTCCAATCCCGAATTTCTGAGGGAAGGATCGGCTATACAGGACACATTTCAAGCCGATCGGATTGTCATTGGATCTGAAAACGAGGAATCCGCTCAACGGGTAGCAGCATTGTATGAACCGATGAATATTCCGATATTCAATACAAACCGCGAAAGCGCCGAACTCATCAAATATGCATCCAATGCGTTTTTAGCAACGAAGATCAGTTTTATCAATGAAATCGCCAATTTGAGCGAAAAACTCGGTGCAGATATTAGCGATGTCGCCTATGGCATGGGGCTTGACCACCGGATTGGAACTGCATTCTTGAAGGCAGGATTGGGTTATGGGGGTTCATGCTTTCCGAAGGATACGAATGCTCTCGTGCAGATCGCGGGCGGGGTCGATCATCGATTTGAGCTGTTGGAATCCGTCATCAAGGTCAATCAGCAGCAGCCACTCAAACTGTTAAATAAAGCGGTGCAGCACTTCGGATCATTGCAGGGCAAAGAAACGGCCATTCTCGGGTTGGCCTTTAAACCGAATACTGACGATATGCGGGAAGCCGCCTCCATCACCTTGATCGAGCATCTACTGGCGGCCGGAGCAAAAGTGCGCGCGTATGACCCCATCGCTGCGGGTCATGCTCAAAAAATATTTGGGGACCGAATTGAATACTCCGGTTCCATTGAGGAATGCCTGCATCAAGCAGATATGGCATTTATCGCAACCGAGTGGGAAGAAATCAAACTATTGCCGTTATCCATTTATCAAAAACAAATGAAACACCCCGTTATTTTCGATGGGAGAAACTGCTACAGCCTTGCAGAAGCAGAACGCCATCAAATCGACTACTACTCCATCGGCAGAAAAACTAGCACCTTCATTCGAAAATGAAAAGGGTGACAGGCACCATCCAGAAATTGGATGGTGCCTGTCACCCTTTTTTTAGTAGTCCCAAACCATCCTCCATTCTCCTTTTTCCTTCACCGTATAGCATTTTTGTTCTATCGTGATTTCCCCAAAGGAGGTTTCATAGGTTTGGGTGACCGTTGTTTCATATAAATTGGTGAAGTGCCTGCCATCGCTGAGCGTATTCCACTCATCCAGCTTTTTAAAATGGCCGATTGTATATTTGAAGCTTTTCGCTTGAAAATCCTGCATAAACACGTGCGGTCTGAGCTGAACATACTGTTCCTTCGGCATTTTTTCCTTCATATATGAATCAAAAAGCTTCCAGGAGCTGCCGAAATCCCCCTTTTGTTCATAATGATAGAAGGAGTCCACCACCTTTTCTGCCGAATGTTTTCCCGATGTAAAATAGTGAACAATCCCAGCGATAAGTACAGCAACAGCAACAAGAAGACCGATCAATCCGTATAATGGCCAGTTCGTTCTCCTTCTCAAAAAAATCACCCTCTTATGATGTCAACGATAAACCCACAGGATCCGCCAATTGCCGTCCTCTTTTACCACTACGCACTTTTGCTTCATCGTGAATATTCCAAAGGAAGAATGATAGGTTTTGGAGGCCGTCGTTACATACACATCCTTGAACGTTTCATTTGCCCCTTCCATCTTCCATGAACTCTTTTTCTCCAGTTTCCCAATGGTATAAGTGAAGGTTTTCGCTTTGAAATGATTCCAGAAAATATCCTCCCGACGCTTAACGTACGTGTCTTTTGAGAATTTGTCCTTCATTAATGAGTGAAATAGATTCCATGACTGTCCGAATTCACCCTGCTGCTCAAACATATAAAAACGGTCGACAGTCCGCTCCGCTTCGTGTTTCTCAGAAGGAAAAAAATGAATCAACAGAAAGAGCATCCCTATGACCAGAACGCTTCCCCCGACCAAAGCCAATACCGCAGAATTGCTCCTCCTCCTTCTCACACCATCACCCTCAATAATCGTGATCAATAATGTATATATATGCTTGGCTTGGATGAGAAATGTCCTTTTTGGGTGACAGGCACCATCCAGAAAATGGATGGTGCCTGTCACCCTCATTCCATCTCAGCATATTCGCAATAGTATTCACGGTATTTTTGGGATTTTTGTGGGAAGCTGTTCGGAAGATCCTCCAAGTTGATGAATTCAAAAGGCGGGGTAGACCCGAATTTGTAGTATTGGTAGCTGCTGTATGGGTAAAATTCCATTCTGGCTACCATTGGAGCGTTTGTTCGGATTGGATTTTGATGAATGTACCTGCTGACGTAAAGGAGATTTTTCGGAAAGAAAATTGGGGAGCTGTTGAAGCGCTGTTGAAAGACATGTCCAACATGCTGATACCGCTGATTATAGTAATCGGTGTAGCGCTTATTAAATAGATTCATGATTTTTGAGATGGTGATTGTTTCTGATTTTAATAGAAAATGATAATGGTTGGTCATAATGCAGAATGAACAGATGGATAGAGGATAAGACTGGTGAATCGTGGTCAAAAGACGGAATGCTTGCTGCATATCGGTGTGATCCTTGAATATATTCTGCCGGTTATTCCCCCTCAAATAAATATGGTGGTACAACTCCGGCATCCATAACCTTCGTTTCCTAGCCATGACAGTCTCCTTTCATTTTATCTGGATATATTATACAGCAAAAGGGTGACAGGCACCATCCAGAAAATGGATGGTGCCTGTCACCCTTTTACATCGTTATAGAAACCCTCCATGGTCGGCATGGAGGGTTTAGATTTTATAATATATACAAGATTAGGATTTTTCCAGTTTAGAAGGAGTGAAAACTTGTCCTAATTCCTGTTTAAGCATGTCTAATATGGCGTTGGCATCTATGTTTTCTTTTTCGCTTAGTGCGATTGATTTTTCCAATATCGTCGACAATTCCTTGGAGGTCAAGATCATCCTACCTTCTTTCTTTTAAAAATACTCTTACACCGATTTTAATCGAAAAATGTCAACTAGTGTATTAAATTTATGTTGCAAACACCAGCTTTTTGTAACATTATGCATTATCAGATAATTACCCATTCTCATTAATATAAAACATATATTTTAAAAATAAAGGTTCAACGTCAAATGTTGGGGTGATGTGAATTTTGCTTCACCCTTATCCAATATGTGAA